>DASUTZ010000287.1:0-23292 GCA_036374295.1 Actinomycetota bacterium | reverse complement strand
GATCTCGATCGGCAGGGGGCCCCTCCCTTACGTCAGATCCCAGTCGAGGATGCGCTGCCGCACCTCCGAGCCGAGGCCCGCCAGGAGGGCGCTGCTGAGCCGCTTCCTGTTGAACTTCCTCGCGCTCGAGGCGGCGTCCAGGTCGTCCTCGGACAGCTCGACGAAGAACATCATGTACCGGGTCTGCTTCGGACCGAGGGTGATCCGGAACGACGTGAGGATGCACTCGTCGCCGGCCACCGGACCGATCTGGAACTGAGGGCGGACGACCCTTCCCTTCCCGTAGTTGACCATCGTCACGACGGGGTCGCTCCCGGGCTGCTCGCTCGTGATGCCCCAGCGGTCCCGACTGTCGAAGCGGATGTCCCCGCTGCTGGAGAGCTCGAGCGCGGTGCTGCCGTCGGATCCCAGGTTCGTGTCCAGCGTGATGCTGCGACGCAGGATCTTCTTCGAGGGATTGGTCAGCTTGATGAGCGAACGCAGGGTCCGGCTCCCGGGGAGGGCCCGCTCGATCCGCGTCACCTTGACCCCGGAGACCTTGGTGGGGCCGACGGTCAGCTGCTGACCGACGAGGTTGCCCACGCCGTCGGCGTCGGTGAACGCGTTGTCGCCCACCCACAGAACCAAGGCGCCGTCGAACCCGTCGGTGCGGATCCCGATCGAGCCGTCGCCGATGGGCGAGTAGTACCGGGTGTCCTCGTCGAAGACGCAGCCGTAGGTCTCGTGCTCGGGATCGAACACCGCCCCTCCACCCGCGGTGAGATCGACGTCGTTGATCGTCGTCGGCGTCGCCAGCACCGTGGTGGTGAGCGAGAGCGCCACGGCCACCGCCGCCAGGGCCGCGCCCGTCGCGCTCCCCCGTCCCAGAACCGTCCTCATGCTGACCCTCCCTTGTTCAGGCGGACGGCAGAGGATACACGCATTCCCCGCACAGGGTCGGGGCGATTGACGATGTGCGGCCCCGAGGGTAGGGTAGGTTACTCACGAGTAGGTAACCGGGCCAGGAGGTTCCCATGCGCGAAGCCGTGATCGTCGAGGCCGTCCGATCGCCCGTCGGGCGCCGAGGCGGGAAGCTCTCGGGCTCCCACCCCGTGGACCTCCTGGCCGAGGTGCTGAGCGCGGCCGTGGAGCGCACGGGCGTGGACCCCGCCCGGGTCGACGACAACATCACCGGCTGTGTCTCGCAGACGGGGGAGCAGGCGATCAACATCGGGCGGAACGCCTGGCTGGCCGCGGGCCTCCCCGAGGAGGTGCCTTCGGTCACGGTCGACCGTCAGTGCGGCTCCTCCCAGCAGGCGGCGCACTTCGCGGCCCAGGGCGTGATGGCGGGCGCTTACGACCTCGCGATCGCCTCGGGGATCGAGCACATGACCCGCGTCCCCATGGGCGTGACGATGGAGCAGGGACCGGGGTTCCCGTTCAGCCAGCGGCTGCTCGATCGCTACGACGGCCGTCTCGTGCCGCAGGGCGTCTCCGCGGAGATCATCGCCGAGCGCTGGAACCTCTCGCGGGGGGAGCTCGACGAGTTCAGCGCCCGCAGCCACGAGCTCGCCGCCAAGGCCATCAAGGACGGTCGCTTCCAGGACGAGATCCATCCGATCGAGCTCGGCACCGAGAGGGAGACCGAGCTCTTCGAGCACGACGAAGGGGTCCGATTCGAGGTGGACCTGGAGAAGATGGCCACGCTTCCGACCCCCTTCAAGGAGGACGGCGTGGTGACGGCGGGGAACTCCTCGCAGATCTCGGACGGGGCCGCGGCGGTCGTGATCGCCTCCCGGGAGAAGGCCGACGAGCTTGGGCTGCGGCCGCGGGCCCGGTTCCAGGCCTTCGCGCTGTCGGGGGTGGACCCGATCACGATGTTGACCGGGCCGATCGAGGCCACGCGGAAAGTGCTCGCGTCCGGGGGGCTCTCGCTCGAGGACGTCGACGTCTTGGAGATCAACGAGGCCTTCGCCTCGGTGGTGCTGGCGTGGAAGCGGGAGCTCGAGATCCCCGACGACTGGTTCGAGGCCCACGTGAACCCGAACGGCGGGGCGATCGCGCTGGGGCACCCGCTTGGGGCCTCGGGCGGCCGCCTGATGACCACGATGCTGCACGAGCTCGAGCGGCGTGAGGGCCGGTACGGGCTCCAGGTGATGTGCGAGGGCGGTGGCCTGGCCAACGCCACCATCATCGAGCGCCTCGTGGTTGACTGACGTCGTGCGGTTCGCGTTCGCCGTCCTGCTCGCGGTGGGGGTCGCCGGCCTCGGGATCTGGATCCTGTCGGCGATCGGCCGCAACCGCGACCTCGTCCGGGAGGCCCCCGTCGAGGACGTCGAGGCCCTCGACGTCTACTTCGTCTGCGGCGAGTGCGGAACGGAGTTCCGCGTCGAGAAGCTCGGCGAGCTCCAGGTGCCCCGGCACTGCGGAGAGACCATGCGCGTCGAGCAGCGGCCGGCGCCGCTCCGCTAAGACTCCGCGATCTCGTCGGCCCTGCGCTTCAGCTGCTTGAAGTCGCGCCGGGCGCGCCGGTCCTCGGGGAGCAGGGCGTCGGTCCTGGAGAAGCCCCATCCCTCGAAGCGGACGCCCACGCGGCTCCAGCGGCGGCGCATCCGCGAGCCCCCGCAGGCGGGGCAGGAGCCGGGGGGCTCGGTCCGCCCCATCGGGCGCACCAGCTCGAGCGCCGCGCCGCAGTCCTCGCAGCGGAACTCGTAGACGGGCATCAAATCACGTCCATGTGATTCGTTCCACAATGTGGAGAAGCAGTGTGGAAAACGCCCCATGGGCGCACGAAAGACCAGGTCAGCGCCACTGCGTGGCCAAGGCGAAGCCCACGGCGATCAGGCCGAGCCCGACCCAGAGGTAGGTGTTGTTCGGCGACCCGGGGAGCAGGAAGCCCAGGTAGTTCAGCACGATCATCAGGACCCCGACGAACAGGAGTGTCAGGACGAGGATCCCGAACCAGGTGGGGCTGGGCTTCGGCTTGGGCGGCTTGGGAGGCTGGTAGCTGCGGCGCTTCGACTTCGACTTGGGCACCCGGCTCCTTTCCGTCGGGACGGCACCTATCATAGCCGCATGGATCGGCCCGGCTCCCGCTTCGCGATGCCCCTGGCTGCCGGGGTCCTGGGGTTCCTCGCGGTGCTGGCGGCGGCCCAGCCTCAGGCGGTTCCGGGGCGCGAGTCCTCGCGCCTCGAGATCGTCGACCTGATCGAGCAGCAGGACGGGCGGGTTCGGGAGCTGCGCGAGGAGGTGGCGGAGCTCGAGGCTCGGATCCGGGAGGCGGGCGGTGGCGAGACGAGCGCCGCGATCGGGGAGCTCCGGGCCGAGGCGGAGGCGCTGGCGGTGGGGGCCGGCGCCACGCCGCTCCGCGGCCCGGGGATCACGGTCGTCCTCGACGACTCCTCGGCCTCCCGCTCGGGGACCGGCGATCCCAACGACCTTATCGTCCACGAGCGGGACATCCAGACCGTGGTGAACGCGCTGTGGGCCGCCGGCGCGGAGGCCGTCGCCATCAACGGCGAGCGGCTGTCGAGCCTCTCGGCCGTCCGCTGTGCGGGCAACACGCTGCTGCTGCACGGCGTCGTCCACAGCCCGCCCTACGAGATCCGGGCGATCGGCGATCCCGATGCCCTGGAGCGATCCGTGGAGGAGGGCCCGGGGATGCCTCGCCTGCACGAGGCTGTGCGCGCGTTCGGTCTCGGCCTCGAGATCGAGCGAGGCTCCCTGGTCGTGCCCGTGGGGCGCGGGGTGAGGGAGTTGGCGACGGCGGCGCCGGCGGCATGACGGTGGAAGCCCCTCCCAGGTCCGGCCGCCGGCGCCGCGGACTCGGCTCGCGCCTCGTCCGCGGCGCCGGCTGGACGCTGATCACCGCCGGCACCCTCGTGGCGCTGTTCGTCGTCTACGAGCTCTTCGTCACCGACCTCATCACCGGGCGGCACCAGGACGCACTCCGCCAGGACCTCGGAAGACGCCTCCAGGTGGCGAGCCCGAACCAGGACCTGCGTCCGGTTCCCGGCAGAGGGGTGGCCATCCTTCGGATCCCCCGCATCGACCTCGACGCCGTGGTGGTCGAGGGGGTCGGGCTCGAGGACCTCAAGAGGGGCCCCGGGCACTACCCCCGCACCCCCTTGCCGGGTGACGGCGGCAACGTGGGGATCGCCGGACACCGGACCACCTACGGCAAGCCGTTCTGGTCGCTGAACGAGCTTGCCCCGGGCGACGAGATCTTCCTCCGGACGAACAGGGGCGAGTTCGCATACGAGGTGCTCTGGACGCGGGTCGTCCTTCCCAGCCAGTCGGAGGTGCTGGATCGGACCCCTCGACCGTCGCTGACGCTGACCACGTGCGAGCCGCGGTTCTCGGCGGCGAGGCGGCTGATCGTCCGGGCCGTGCAGGTCGACCCGCCGTCGGATCTGGAGGCGCCCGGATGATCGGCTTCTTCCGCCGACTGAGCCCTCGCAACGCCGTGCTGGCGGTGCTCTACTGGATCGTCCTCGTCGCTCTCGCCGTGATCCTCGTGTTCGCCCTCTTCTACCTCCTCGACGTCAGCCGCTTCGTCCCCGGCGGCGGGATGTTCTAGCCTTCGCCCGTGACCGAGGAGATCGCGGCAACCGACGCGTACGCCCGAGAGACCCCGGCCACCGTCCTGGGATCCGGGGAGGACGGAGTAGTCCTCGATCGGACCGTCTTCTATCCTCGCGGGGGCGGCCAGCCCGGCGACACGGGCCTCCTGCGCTGGGACGGGGGACTGGTCCGAGTGGTCGACACGGTCAGGCGCGACGGCCGGGTGCTGCATGTGGCCGAAGGGGATGCCCCGGCACCGGGGACGGTCGTCACCGCCGCGATCGACTGGGAGCGCCGCCACCGGCTGATGCGCATCCACACGGCCCTGCACGCCCTGTCGGGCCTGATCTGGCGCGACTACGAAGCAAAGGTCACCGGGGGCAACATGGACGTGGGGACCGCCCGCATGGACTTCGAACTCGAGCAGATGAGCGCCGAGTTCGGCCGGGAGGTTGAGGAGAAGCTGAACGCGGCCCTGGCCGAGGATCGGCCGGTCCACGTGCGGTTCCTCCCGCGGGCCGAGGCCCTCGCGGACCCTGACCTGATCCGGACGAAGGTGAACCTCATCCCCGAGTCGGTGGACCCGATCCGCGTGATCGACATCGAGGGGATCGACCGGCAGGCCGATGGCGGCACCCACGTGCGATCGACCGGTGAGGTGGGTCGGGTACTCGTGACGAAGACCGAGAGCAAGGGCAAGGCGTTCAAGCGCGTCCGCATCGCCCTCGACGAGGGCTAGGGGATCACGCGCAGGGTCGTGGTCGTGGCCCGCTCGACGGCGGCGCGCGTGAACGGCATCGGGTGGTGCTGTCCCGACTCCCACAGCGGGAGCTGGTCCCGGTAGTGGGGGCTCTCGGGGTTCCCCGACTGCCCGAGGGTGAGCACACCGACCGACGAGTCGAGGTCCCCCAGATCGACGATCTGCCGCCAGCTGGGGACCACGACCGCTTCGTACGGGGCCCCGGGCTCGAAGTGGGCTTGGGCCACGGTCTGCTCGTCGCCTCCCAGCTCGACCTCGCCGACGGTGAAGAGCTCGCCGAGCCCGGGCACGGCGGCCAGGCGGCCCGCGAACCGAGCTCGATGCACGGCTCCCCAGCGCCAGTCCGCCATGTGCTCGCCCAGCCGATCGGTGAGTTCGGTCAGCGCCTCGTCGAGCGCGGCGCCGACCTCCTTGTCGCGGCCGGCGGCTCCATCCTCGCCGAACCAGCCCCCCGTGGGGTAAGCGAGCAGCTCGGGGAGGACGCGGTACTGGAAGCCGTTCGTCCACTGGCGGCGAGCGAAGTAGTGCTCGAAGAGCTCCCTGCCCAGCCTCGGACGGAGGATCCGGGCGGCGAGATGGGTGCACCACGACTCACAGATCGCGGCCGGGGCCGAGTCGCGCCCGAGGTCCCAGTCCCACTCGGCCATCAGCCCGAGCGCCTCGGTCTGCCGCTCGTCCCCGGGTTCGATCGCTAGGAGGTGCCGCAGGATCTCCGGAGCGAGCAGCGATCGGGTGTCGGTCTGGATCGCGGCGAAGCTCTCTCGATCGTGGCGAGGGCGAGCCGTCACCAGCTGCGCGATGCGGCGCGCGCGGTAGGGCGGGAGGAAGTCGACGCCGAGGAAGGGGCCGCCTTCGCCATCAGGGCGGTTGTTCGCCGTCACCACGAACCCGGCCTCCGGGTTGAAGGCCCTGGGCAGCTCGTCGAACGGGATCCACCCGTCCCACTCGTGCTCCTCGGTCCAGCCGGGCGCGGGGAGGCTTCCGTCGCCCGTCCGCCGCGCCGGGTACCGACCGGTGAGCTGGTAGCCGATGTTCCCCTCGACGTCGGCGTAGACCATGTTCTGGCCCGGACAGTGCCAGCGCGCGACGGCTGCCCGGAACTGCTCCCAGGAGGTCGCGGTGTCGAGCCGGTGGATCGTGGAGGGCTCGATCGTGCCCTCCGCTCCCACCCACCGGAGGGCGTACGGTCGTCGGATCCGTCCCTGGATCACCCGGGGGGAGGCGATCCCGATCATGTACGAGCCCACGAGGGGGCCGTGGCGAGTCTCGCGCACCTCGAGGACCTCCGGCTCGTCCCGCCCCCGCACCCCGATCTCCTCCCGGACCATGGTCACGGGCTCCCAGGCGTCGAGGTGCTGCGTCGAGGCCCCGTCCTCGGACAGCCGCTCCAGATACAGGTCCTGGACGTCCGCCTCGGAGTTCGTGAACCCCCACGCGATCCGGTCGTTGTGACCGATCACGATGCCGGTCGTGAAGGGGAACGTCACGCCGGCCACGTCGACACCCGGCCCGACCAGGTGCGCCTCGAACCAGGCGGACGGGGCCTGCACCACGAGGTGGGGGTCGTTCGCCAGCAGCGGGGCACCGGTCGCGGAACGCGAGCCGGCCACGACCCACGCGTTCGAGCCCTCGCCGGAGGGGGCGAGGATCGCGTCCCGCAGCATCGCCAGCCGTGGATCGGTGGCCTCCTTGGCCGCGCGGACGGCCTCGGGCTCGGGAAGGGCGTCCGGGAAGAGCGCGCGCATCGCCTCGACCCCGAAGCGCTCGGCGATCTCGGCCCGCAGGAGGTCGTTGTCCCAGGCCCGGGAGAGAGACCAGGCGACGTACATGGCCGCGCCCGCGCTGGCGAGCGCGGCCTCTTCCGGTTCGGGGAGCCAGGGGTCGACGCCGAGCACGACGTACTCGACGGGCCTGGCCGGCATCGCCTCGAGCCAGGCCAGGGCGCCGGCGGCGCCGGCCGCGGTCATCTCGAGCGAGAGGTCGTCCCAGGTCGCCGCGTGGTCGGCCGCGGCACGGTTCCATCCGAGGGTCCTCACGAACCGGTCCATCGAGAGCGTGAGCTCCCCGAACAGCTCCGATAGCCGCCCCAGCCCGAGCCGGTAGGCCAGCTCGATCTGGAAGAGTCGCTCGGAGGCCATCACGTACGACTGGGCGGTCCAGAGGTCGGTCAGGTGGTCGGCGTAGATGTGAGGCACGCCCCAGCGGTCCCGCCGGATCTCGACCGCGGCCTTCAGCCCCGGGAGGCGGACCTCTCCCTCGACGGACGGGAGGGCGGCGCGGGCGGCCCCCCGGAGGGCCTCGATCCAGTCGTCCACGGGGTCACCCTAGGGCCGCCCGCGCCGCCCGGGCAAGGCCCGGTGGCCCGCCCGGAGCGCCCTGTGGAATGATGTGGGTCTCCCCGACGAGGAGGTGCGCGACCCGATGGCGAACGACAGGACGCAGCGCCCTCGCCCCTGGCTCGACCACTACGCGGAGGGCGTCCCCCAGACACTGGAGCCCTACCCTGAGATGTCGGCCTTCGAGATGCTGGAGCGCACCGTCCAGCGCTTCCCGGACAGCCCGGCCGTGGCCTTCCCCGTCGCCCCGATGTCGAGGACGCTGACCTATCGCCAGCTGCTGGACGAGGTCGAGCAGATGGCGCGCGCCCTGGCGTCGCTCGGCGTGAAGCGCGGTGATCGGGTGGGCCTCCTGCTCCCGAACTCCCCGCACTTCGTGGTGGCCCACTTCGCGATCCAGCGTCTCGGGGCGATCACGGTGGGAAACAACCCGCTCTACACGAAGCGGGAGCTCGTGCACCAGCTGAACGACGCGGGAGTCGACGTGCTGATCGCCCTGGATCTCCTGTATCCGCTGGTGGAGGCGGCCCGGACGGAGGTCGCCTTCCGGAAGGTGATCGTGGGGAAGGTCGGGGACTATCTGGGCTTCCCCGTCAACATGCTGGCTCCCCTGAAGCAGAGGCGGGAGGCGAAGCACGAGGGGCGTCGCTGGCCGCCCGTCCCTCAGGACGCCGACGTGACGTGGTGGGCCGATCTGATGAAAGGCAGCTACCCGGACGTGCCGCCGGCCCAGGTCGACCCGAAGGAGGACGTGGCTGCGCTCGTCTACACGGGCGGCACGACCGGGCTCTCCAAGGGCGCGATGCTCACCCACTTCAACATCGTGGCGAACGCCGCTCAGACCGCGGCGTGGTTCACGGGGATCGAGGAGGGCCACGAGGGGATCGTGGCGGTCCTCCCCTTCTTCCACTCCTACGGGCTGGGCGCGATCATGGGCGTCGGCATCTACAAGGGGCTGAAGCTCGTGCTCTTGCCGCGCTTCGAGCTGGAGCTGGTGCTGAAGGCGGTGGAGAAGGAGCGCCCCACGCTGTTCCCCGGGGTTCCTCGGATCTTCATCGCGATCAACGAGTCCCCGGAGACGGCGAAGCACGACATCTCCTCGATCCGCTCCTGCTTCTCCGGCGCGGCGCCGCTCCCGGTGGCGGTCGCCGAGAGGTTCGAGCAGATCACCGGCGGACGTCTCGTCGAGGGCTACGGGCTCACCGAGACGAGCCCCGTCACCCACATCAACCCGCTGGACGGCTCACATCGCTTCGGGACGATCGGCCTTCCCATCCCCGACACCGACTGCAAGCTCGTGGACATCGACGACCCCGACAGGGAGGTCGACGGCGACGACGAGGGGGAGCTATGCATCGCCGGGCCCCAGGTCATGAAGGGCTACTGGAACCGGCCGGAGGAGACCGAGGAGATGATCCGCGTCCACCCCGACGGAATCCGGTGGCTCCACACGGGGGACATCGCGAAGATGGACCCGGACGGCTACTTCCGGATCGTAGACCGGAAGAAGGACATCATCATCGTCAGCGGGTTCAACGTGTACCCCACCGACGTGGAGCAGGTCCTCTACCGGCACCCGAAGGTCCAGAAGGTCTCGGTGGTGGGGATCCCCGACGAGAAGACGGGGGAGGCCGTGAAGGCCTTCGTGATCCTGAAGGAGGGCCAGGAGGCCACGGAGGACGAGATCAAGACCTGGGCCCGCGATCCCGAGCTCGGCCTCACGGGGTACCGGGCGCCCAGGCACGTAGAGTTCCGGGACGAGCTCCCCGAGACGATGGTGGGCAAGGTGCTGCGTAGGAAGCTTCAGGAGGAGGAGAAGGAGAAAGCCTCGGCTCAGGACTCGTAGCGACGGGACCGCAGCCGGTCCCAGAGAACCATCCACGTCCCGATCGACGTCAGCAGCGAGGCGATGGCGAGCGTCCCCAGAGCCAGGAACAGCCAGTCCTGCTTCGTCACTCCGAACCCCGCCGGGACGCCGCGCGCCGCTCGGCCTCGAGCCGCTCCAGGTCGACCTCGGAGAGGTCCAGGTGTCGCATGGAGCCGGCGATGGCCCCGTGGCCGGCCTCGTCCCGTATCAGCCGGTGCATCTGGTGGGCCACCCGCCGGTACGCGGGGTGTCCCTGCGGCGAGGAACGGAGCTCGATCAGGTGCATCGCCTCGCGGGCGTTCATCTGCATCACGAAGCGGATCCGGTAGGCCATCGCCACAGAGTACTGGGCCACCCCTCCCAGGCCCGCGGCGCGGAGCTCGCCCTCGAGCGCGGCCGACTCCTCCATGACCCGGTCCCAGTCCGGACGCGCGCCCGCTTCCTCGACGTCGTCAGGCCGCTCGAAGCCGTGCGCGGTCGTCAGCTCCTGCCACTCGATCGTGAGCATCCGGTGACGCTGAAGGTCGCGAAACGCCCCGTAGTCGCAGAGCACGTCGAACCGGTAGCCGGTCCGCTCGAAAGCGCGGCCGGGCTTGTGCCGACGGTTCGGGCGGTCGCCCACGTAGGCTGCGAGGACCCGGTCCCGCTGCTCGGTGGACATGGCCCGAGCTCGCTCGAGCAGCACGTCGTCGGGGAGGCCCGTGGAGGCATACATCGCGGCCGCCACCACCTTCACCTCGCCCTCGGGGTCGAAGTCGGTCAGCGTGGCCTCCGGTCTGGGGGGCGCCCGGAGGTCGCCGGCCAGCTCTTCGGCCACCTTGGCCGTCTCCTCCCTGGTCCGGGCCAGGTAGTCGGACCAGGCCCCGCCCCGGTCGGGGAGGTCCACGCGCCGGAGGAAGGCGGGGATCACCTTCCGCAGCTCGGTCAGCATGAGGTCGGCGTAGGCCCGGACCTCGGCGTAAGGGTGCGCCCGCATCCGAAGCAGGAGCTGCTCGTAGGCCTGGCCGGTGGCGTAGATGCCCACGTTGGTCCGGGTGGCCGCGGGGAGCAGCCCGCGCAGGGTGTCGCAGGCCTTGGCCCGGATCGTGGAGCGGTAGACGAAATCCGGGTCGCCGGGGTCTTGGGGGTGCCGGGCCCGGTACAGGTCCTGCATCGGCTCCAGCCAACGCGCGTAGGTGTCGAACGCGCGGTCCAGCACCTCGGAGTAGCGGGCCGAGAGCCCCGCGGCCTCGACCTCGGGAGGGATCGCGTAGCGATAGCGGCCGCCGGGCCGGTCGTCGTAGGGCACGTATCGGGTGGACTGCTCGAGGTAGGCTGCGAGGCGCCCCCACTCCAGCACCTTGGCCAGGATCTGCGAGGACTGCTCGCAGGCCAGGTGCACGCCCCCGAGCTGGGCTACCGAGTCGTCCCCGTACTCGAAGAAGACGTTCTCGTAGAGGCGCTCGGCCCGGGACACGCCGGCCTCCTCGGCCGCGGCCCCGCTCTCGCCCTCCTCCAGGAACTCGTCGAGCAGCAGCCGCCGGACGGACTTCGACGACCGCGAGTAGCGGGCGAAGAGGGCGCCCTTCGTCACCTCGGGGAGGTTGATCAGGGCGAACACGGGCCCTTCGAGCGAAGTGACGAAGGGCGCGAGGCGCTCTCGCTCCTCATCGGTGAAGGTCTCCTCGACCCAGGAGGTCTCAGGCGCCATCGGTCGGGGAGTCCGTGGGGCTGGGCTCGGGCGAGGGGCCCAGCGAGATCCACACCCGAACCGTGGAGCCCGGAGCGACCTCGGCGCCTGCCTCCGGGTCCTGGCGGGCGACGGTGCCGGACGGGCAGTCCGAGAACTCCTCGGCCTCCTCCTGGTAGACGAGGTCCCGGCCCTCGATCTCGCTCTGGGCGTCCTCGGGCGGGTCGCACACCACGCTGGGGACGGCCACCGTATCGGGGCCGCTGGAGACCACGATGTTGACGGCCGAGCCCTCCTCGACCTCCGTCTCGGGCTGGGGATCCTGGGAGATGACGATGCCCGGGTCCTGGTCGCTCGGCTCCTGCCCCACGAAGCCGAGCGTGAGCCCGGCATCCTCGATCGCCTGCTGGGCCGCCTCCTGGGAGAGTCCGACCACGCTTGGGACCTCCACCATGCGGGCCCCGCGGCTGACGAAGATCGTAACGACGGATCCCTCGTCCACCTCGGTGCCTTCCTCGGGGTCCTGACGGAAGACCTGGTCGGCGGGGACGTCGTCCCGAGCCCTCCGCACGACCTCCACCTCGAGCCCGGCCTCCTCCAGGGTCTGGACGGCCGCCACCCGGTTGAAGCCCACCACGTCGGGCACCGTGACGGGCTCGGGACCGCTGAGCAGCGCCCGAACCAGGAAGAAGGAGGCCAGCCCGAGGATCGCCAGGATGAGCAGGGTCCAGAAGACGATCCACCCGACCCGGCGGCCTCTCTCCTCCTCCTCCATCTCATCCTCGATGGGGCCGGTGAGGACCTGGGTGTGGCCGCCGCGGTCGATCACCTGCGTCGTGTCGCCGGGGAGGGGAACGGCCGCGGCCACGGGCATCCCCTCGGAGGCGCGGCGGAGGTCGTCGATGAGCTCCTGCGCGCTCTGATAGCGATCGCCGGGCGCCTTGGCCATCGACTTCATGACGATCGCGTCGAGGCTCTCCCGGACGTCGGGGTTGAGCCGGGAGGGCGGGATCGGCTCCTCGGTGACGTGACGGTAGGCGATCGAGACCGGGCTGTCGCCGGTGAACGGCTGGCGGCCCGTGAGCATCTCGTACAGCACGACCCCCATCGAGTAGATGTCGGAGCGGTGGTCCACGGTCTCGCCCTGGGCCTGCTCGGGGGAGAGGTACGCGGCGGTCCCGAGGACCGCGGCCGTTTGGGTCACCGTGTCCGAGGTCGTGGCCCGGGCGATGCCGAAGTCCATCACCTTCACCTGGCCCTCGCGGGTGATCATGATGTTGCCCGGCTTGATGTCACGGTGGACGAGTCCCTTGGCGTGGGCCGCGGAGAGGGCCTTGGCTACGGCCTCTCCGATCTCGATGCTGCGCTCGGGGGTGAGGCGGCTCTCCTCCCGCAGGGTGTCCTGGAGGGTCCTCCCCTCCACGTACTCCATCACGATGTAGTGGACGTTGCCGGTGGAGCCCGTGTCGAAGACCGACACGATGTTGGGGTGGTTGAGGGCGGCGGCTGCCTGCGCCTCGCGGCGGAACCGGGCCACGAACTGCTGGTCCTCGGCGTACTGGGGCGACAGCACCTTGACGGCCACGGTGCGCCCCAGGACCCGGTCCGTCCCGAGGAACACCTTGGCCATGCCGCCTTCGCCGAGGACCCGCTCGATCTCGTAGCGGTTGCCGAGGACCCGCTGCTTCGCCATCTGGTGAGACTTTATCGGGTCGAGGAGGCGGCGGGGGTCATCCGGCTAGGTGTTGTCGTTCTGCCCGGGAGGGCCTTCGCCGTCGGGCCCGGGGGGCCCCTCGCCGTCCGGGCCCCTGTCGTCCGACCCGCCCTCGTCCTCCTCCTCGGGCTCGCGCGGCGGGTAGGCCTCGAACCCGGCCTGGAGGCCCCGGATCCGCTGCTCGATCTCGGAGGCTCGCTCGGGGGTGACCTCCCCCTGCTCGGCGCCCGCCACGAGCGCGTTGATCGCATCCCCGGCCTTGTCCTGGGCCTTCTGCAGATCAGCCTCACCGTAGGCTTCCATCGCGTCCTCGGCCCGCTTGACGATGTCCCGCGCCAGCTTCTCCTCGATCTCCCCGGCCGCGAGCGCGTCCTGCACGGTCCCCACGAGGGCCGTGAACGCTTCCCGCGGTCGGAGCGGCTCGGCCTCCTCCTGCGGCGACTCGGCCGGGGACGACTGTGCGGCCGCCCCGCCGCGGTCGCGGCCGCCCCTGGACTCGGCGGTCGGGTCGTCCCGCCCGAAGGCCAGCACGAGCCCGCCGATCAGCGCGGCGAGAAGGAGGGCGCCGAGGAGCGCCGGGAGCACCCACCTTCGCGGAGGGGCCGCGGGCGGCGCCGGGATCGCCTCGGTCTCGAGCATGCCCTCCTCCAGCACCATCGTCTCCCCGGCCCCGCCCGCGGCCCCTCGGATCGCCGCGGCCATCGACCGCGCATCGGGGAACCGGTCGTCCGGGTCCTTCTCCAGGGCCTGCATCACGACGGCGGCCAGCGCCGGCGGGACCGACGACGGCAGCGGCCGCGGATCCTCGTGGATCTGCTTGGTGGCCACCGAGATCGGGCTCCCTCCGCGGAACGGCGGCGCCGCGGTCAGCATCTCGTAGAGGACGCATCCCATGGCGTAGAGGTCGCACCGGGCGTCCACCGGGCGGCCTCTGGCCTGCTCCGGGGAGAGGTACGCGGCGGTGCCGAGCACCTTCGAGCCAACCGTGAGCGTCTCGGAGCTGGCCGCCCTGGCGATCCCGAAGTCCGTGACCTTGGGCTCACCCTCGCTCGTCAGGAGCACGTTCCCCGGCTTGACGTCTCGATGCACCAGTCCCCGGTCGTGGGCGGCCGCCAGGGCCTCCAGGATGTCGGCGGCCAGGAGCGCCGCGTGCTTCGGATCGAGGGGCGCCTCGCGGGCCAGCATATCGGCCAGCGTCTCCCCATCGATCAGCTCCATCACGATGAACCGGCGACCGCCGTCCTCTCCGCTGTCGTAGACGGCCACCGTTCCGGGGTGGGTCAGCCCCGCAGCCGCGCGCGCCTCCCGACGGAACCGCTCAACGAACTCGGGATCGCGTCCCAGCGACCGGTCCAGGACCTTGACGGCCACGGTCCGGTCCAGGATGCGGTCGGTACCCCGGTACACGCTGGCCATGCCGCCCGCGCCCAGCGGCTCCTCGAGCTCATAGCGATCCGCCAGGACCGTCGTCATGAGCCCTCCTCAAGCGCGGCCTCCATGACCGCCTTCGCGATCGGGGCCGCGATCGCCCCGCCGGTCGCCTCGCTGCTGAGGTTGCCCCTGCCGAGGACGACCACGGCCACGGCCACGCTGGGCTGCTCGGCGGGAGCGAACGCGATGAACCAGGCGTGAGGCGGCTGACCCTCGGCCGTCTGGGCCGTCCCGGTCTTGCCCGCGACGCTCACGCCGGGGATCTGCGCCCCGGTGGCGGTGCCCGAGGAGACCACGGACACCATCATCTGGGTCAGCGCCCGCGCATTCCCGCCCGAGAGCGGCGTGCCGTAGACCTCCGGATCGAACCGCTCGATCACCCTCCCGGAGGGGTCGCGGATCTCCATGACGAGGCGCGGGCGCATCATCACGCCGCCGTTCCCGATCGACCCCGCCACCAGCGCCATGTGGAGCGGGTTCGTCCTGACGTCCTGCTGGCCGATCGCCGAGAAGGCCAGCCCCGGGAGGTCCTGGTCGAAGGCCGACGGCTCGGGAACCTGGCCCTCGGCGAAGGGGATGTCGAACGGGACGTCCTCGGAGAACCCGAAGCGCCTCGCCTGCTCCATGAGCGCCTCGGCGCCCACCGCCAGGCCCACCTGCCCGAAGGTCACGTTGCACGAGACCTGGAGCGCCTGCGCCAGCGTGATCTGCGAGGCTCCGCCCAGGCAGTGGGATCCGCCGAAGTTGTCGAGGTTGTTCGTGGTCTGGGGCAGATCCAGGCTCGGCGGATTGTCCCACGTGGATTCGGGACCGAAGCCGTTCTCCAGCGCCGCGGCCGCGGTCACGACCTTGAAGGTGGAGCCGGGCGGGAAGACCTCGTCGTTCGCGTTCGAGAGCATCGGCTTGTCGGGGTCGTCGATGAGCTGGTTCCAGGCCCGTCGGACCTCCCGGCCGTCGTGCGACGAGAGGCGGTTGGGGTCGAACGTGGGCAGCCCCACCAGGGCCAGCACCTCGCCGGTCCGCGGGTCGACGGCCGCCACCCCGCCCTGGAACGACCCCAGGGCGTCCGTGGCCACCTGCTGCAGCTCGGGGTCGATCGTGGTCACGACCGTGGCCCCCTCCCGATCGCGTCCCAGGATGTCGTCCACGAAGCGCTGGGGCAGCAGCTCCGACGCGCGGGCGGACAGGTATTCGTTATATGACTGCTCGAGCTCGGTCCTGCTGTACACGAAGGAGTGATACCCGCTTACGTGCGCGTACAGCTCGCCTTCTGGGTAGCGGCGCAGGTACTTCAGCTCGCCGTCGGTCGCCCTGGACCTGGCCAGCACCGTGCGGCGGTCCCTGGCCAGGATCTCGCCCCGGTCGATCTCGTATTCCTCGATCAGGAGCCGCTTGTTGGCCGGGTGGTTGGCGAGATCCTCCGCCGCGATCACCTGCAGGTAGTTGAGGTTCACGAACAGCGCGCCGAAAAGGATGAAGAACGCCGCGGCCAAGATCTGGATCTGACGGGTCACCCGGGCTCCTTCGACGCCGTTGCTGAGACGCGGATGAGGAGGGCGAGCAGGACGAAGTTCGCCACGAGGCTCGACCCTCCGTAGGAGACGAACGGCAGGGTGATGCCCGTCAGCGGGATCAGTCGGGTCACTCCTCCGATGATCACGAAGGTCTGGAGCGCGAGGATCGTGGCGAGGCCGGCGGCGAGCAGCTGACCGAAGCCGTCCCCCTCGCTCCTGGCGATCGCAGCGCGGAACCCGCGCGCGATCAGCAGGACGAAGAGCATCAGCACGACCGTGGCGCCGAGCAGGCCGAGCTCCTCCCCGATCGCCGAGAACACGAAGTCGGTGTGGGCGTCGGGGATGAAGTCGGGATGCCCCTCCCCCAGGCCCGTCCCTGCGATCCCGCCGGTCCCCAGCGCGAACAGCGACTGGGCGATCTGGAACGACTCGTCGCCGATGAGCTGCGGGTCGAGCGCGTTCAGCCAGATCGTGACCCGGTCCTGGACGTGCCCGAACGCCTGATAGGCGAGGAAGCTGCCCGCGGCGAACAGCAGCAGCCCCAGCAGGAGGTAGGCCCCTCGTGCCGTGGCCACCCACAACATCACCACGAACAGCCCGAAGAACAGCAGCGACGAACCCAGATCCTTCTGCAGGAACAGGATCACGAGCGACAGCCCCCAGGCCAGCAGCAGCGGAGCGAGGTGCTTCGGCTCCGGGAGGGCGATAGGCCCCAGGCGCCGGGTGGCCACCGCGAGCAGCTCCTTCCTCGCGTTGAGGTACGAGGCGAGGAAGATCACCACCAGCACCTTCCCGATCTCCGCGGGCTGGAACCGGAGAGGGCCCAGGTCCACCCACAGCCGCGCCCCCCGAACCTCCTGGCCCACCCCTGGGAGGATTGGAAGGAGCAGGAGCGCGATGCCGAGCAGGCCGATCGTGTACGTGTAGGCGTCGAGCTGCCGGTGGTCGCGGATCACGATCAGGGTGGCCGCGAAGAGCAGGAGCCCGAACAGCAGCCACGAGGTCTGGGCCACGGCGAGGTCCTGGTCGAGCCTCCAGATCACGGCGAACCCCAGCCCGGTGAGGAGCGTGGCCGCCGGGAGGAACACCGGATCGGCGTGGGGGGCGAGGTACCGGACCACGAGATGCGTCCCCACGTATCCGGCCGCGAGGAGAACGCCGTAGCCCGCCACGCCGGCCGGGACCCGGCCCTCCAGCCCCAGGCCCACGAGCGCGTAGGCCCCCACCGCCAGCAGGACGGCGAGGATGAGCAGGCCCAGCTCGGTGTTGCGGCGGGCCCGGGCGATGAGCTCGGGGGTGGGCGTGCTCATGGGATCGGCGGCTCCAGGTCCTCCTCGATCTGCTCGATCACGTCGCGGGCGTCCTCCTCGCTGTCGGCGGTGATCCCCTCCCGGAGCTCCCGGTACGGCTGGAGCGCGGCGGCCTCGGCCGCAGGAAGGTCGGTCCGCTCCACGAGCGTGAAGAGCTCGAAGCCCAGGACCTCCGCGGGGATGCCCCGGTACAGGGCGACGCTGCCCTCGTGGACCCCCACGAACCACTGCGAGTTGACGTAGGCGCGGGCCAGCAGGAAGCCGCCGATCAGGATCACCAGGGGCAGGAGAACCCACAGCAGGAGTCCTCGGAGGGAGGGCCGGCGGCGAGGACCCTCGGGAGGCGGAGCGGGCGGCGGCGTCTCCGCCGCGGCTCGGGCGGGGAGCGCCTCCTCCTCGCCCTCCTCGAAGTCCAGGACCACCACGGTGATGTTGTCGGGCCCGCCTCCCCGGTTCGCCATGGCAACGAGCTCGTCGCATGCGGCCTGAGGGTCGGCCTGCGAGGCGAGGACCCCGCGGATCACCTCGTCGCTCACGATCGACGTGAGCCCGTCGCTGCAGAGCAGGATGCGGTCGCCGAGGTCCACATCCACCGTGAAGACGTCCACCTCGACGTCGCCGTCGACCCCGAGCGCCCTGGTGAGGATGCTGCGATGGGGGTGGATCTTGGCCTCGCTCGTGGTGAGCTTCCCCTCCTTGACCATCTTGTTGACGAGGGTGTGGTCGTCGGTCAGCTGTCGGAGGTCTCCGTCCCGGAGCAGGTACGCGCGCGAGTCGCCGACGTGGGCCAGGCGCACGCGGGGGCCCTCGATCCTGAGGAGCGTGAGGGTGGTCCCCATCCCCGCGAGCTCGGTGTCGCCCGATGCCCGATCGAGGACGACCCGGTTGGCGTCCCTGACCGCGGCTCGAAGGTCGACCTCGTGGTCCTCGCGGCTCCTCCGGTCGAGGGTCTCCAGGGCGAGGCGCGACGCCACCTCCCCGCCCTGATGCCCGCCCATGCCGTCGGCGACCGCGTAGATCGGTGCCCGGAGCAGGTAGGCGTCCTCGTTCTGCTCCCGGACGACCCCGACGTCGGTGGTGGCGCCCACCCGGACCCTCACTTCCTCACCTCCAGGACCGTCTTCCCCAAGCGGATACGATCGCCGGGGGCGATGCGGGTCGGCACCTGCACCTTCCGCTGGTTGAGGTAGGTGCCGTTGGTGGAGCCCATGTCCTCGACCACCCAGCCGTCGCCGCGCGGAGCCAAACGCGCGTGGACCTGGGAGATGTACGTGTCGGGCGGGCGGATCTCGCAGGTGGCGTCCCTCCCGATCTGCATCGCTCCCTCGAGCCGGTAGGTCCCCACCTTCTTGCCCTCCGGCCCCAGCACGACCACGCGGCCCGGCCGCCCCCGTCCCCTGCGGGCCCGGGTCGGGCGCGGCTCGCGGCGCCGCTCCCGCGTCCGCGGGTAGAGGTCGCGGGCGATCGACCGCACGGCCCGGTAGAGGAAGAAGTAGAGGAGGAGCAGGAGGAGGATCTTGAGGACCGTGAGAACGAACGGGGGCACGGGCTACCCGCTCCTGAACTCCAGCGTCGTGCGACCGATCGTGATCCGGTCGCCGTCGCGGAGGACGTGGTCGGTGATGGTCCGGTCGTTGACAAGGGTGCCGTTCGTGGATCCGAGGTCGACGACGGTGACCGTGTCGCCCTGACGCCGGATCTCGGCGTGCTTCCTGCTCGCCCCCGGGTCGTGCAGCTCGATCTCGGACCCCGCGAGGCGCCCGATCGTCATCCGGTCGCTCGTGATCGGGTACTCGCGGAGCGCGTCGCCCCCCTCGACCAGCGCGAGCAGGGGGCCGCCTCCCCCGGGCCGGGGGCCCACGTCGGCCGGGGGCGGGCCGGTCGCCTCCGAGATCTCGGCCTGGATGCGGAAGTCCCCCCGCCTCAGTCGCTCTGCGGTCTCGAAGACGACCTCGGGCCGGGCCACGAGCGTGAACTCGCGCTCCCTGGCGCCGTCCACAACCACGGTCTCTAGCTCACGGGACAGCGCCGACTCCATCCCGGTGAGGCGCTCCCGGTCCTCCTCGGAGAGGACGACCACGTAGCGGTTGGGGACGAGCACGCCGCTGACGCCGACCGTCTTCCCCGCGTCCATCTGGCGAAGGATGCGCTTGGCCAGCTCGACCGGCTGGAGGCCCGATCGGAAGGCCTTCGAGAAGAAGCCCTCCACGATCCTTTCCAGCCTGCCCTCGAAGTCTCGCAGGATCCCCATCCGGGCAAAGGGTACCGCGCTCGCCCTGTCCCTACACCCGACCCGGGGGGCCGCCCCGTCGAGTACCATGGGTCCGTCCCCAGGGGACCACCCGGGCGGGTGGCGGAACTGGTAGACGCGCAGGATTCAGGATCCTGTGGGCGCAAGCCCATGGGGGTTCGACTCCCCCCTCGCCCACCGCAGCGGCTGATCCCGACCAAGCGGCTCTGGACAAGGCAGGCGTGCGAGCGCACCATGGCCCCGCCGAAGGTCCAGATGGGTGCATCGGAGGCGGGAGCCTCTTCCACGAGCTCGAGCGTGGTCCCCGACGTGGGCGTCCTCTTCGTGCACGGCATCGGCCTCCATGAGGCCGGGAGGACGCTTCGTCACATGGGGGGCGCGCTCACCGAATACGTCCGGAGGCGGATCGGGGCAGATCCCGCGGTCACCGTTGAGGCCACCCAAGCGGGCCCGTCCGACGATGCGCTCATGCTCACCGTTCGACCCTCGGAAGGCCGGACGACGACGTGGCGGCTCCAAGAAGCGCGTTGGGACGAGTCGTTCGAGGAGCCCACGCTCGGGGAGGTCGCGCGCTGGAGCCTCCTTGTGGCGCCGTGGATCCTCCATCGTGAGGCGTTCAGGTGGTGGGCGCGGCGCGAGGTGAGAGGGCGAGCGAGGCTCCTCTGGCGCCTAGCCCGAGAGGGCCTGGGCTATGTCCTTCGCTTCGTGGGCTTCACCCTGGGGGCGATCCTGCTGCAGGTGCTCCTAGTTCTGCTGGTCGCCCTGGCCTGGTCGCCTCCGGTTCGTCGCGCCCTCGACGCGATCCTCGTGCGCACGGTCGGCGACGCTCATCGCTTCATCTACGACCCGGAGGCTCTCTCCATCATGTCCGTGCTCGTGGCGCGGGAGCTGCACCACCTATCGGGAGGGTGCCGGAAGGTGATCGTGGTGGCCCACTCCCAGGGCGCGGCGGTGGCGCGGGCCGCGATCGATGTCGGGGGAGCGCCTCAGAACCTGGAAAGGGTGATCACGCTGGGGGCCGGGCTGACGAAGCTCCACGCCTTGCAGGAACTCCGTCACCGGGTCGCCTTCCTCACGTACTGGCTGGTGTTGCGCCTCGCGCTCCTCTGGCTCGCGGTCGCCACGTTCCGGGGGTTCGGGGAATCGATCCACACGCATCTGATGCTCGCGGTTTTCCTGGTCGCCGTGTTCGCCCCCATGCGGGGCGTCGTTCGCAGCGAGCGTCGGACCCGGGAGCTGATCGCGCGGACGTCGGGGTTGGGGTCCGGATGGAGCTGGGTCGATCTTTGGTCGACGCGCGACCTCGTGCCGGAGGGGAGGCTGCGCGCGTCCGCGCACGGCCGGACACCCCACGTCACGAGTCTCCAGGTGGATAACGCCGGATCTTGGATCAGCGATCACGTGACGTACTTGTCTAACTCGGGTCAGGTCCTCCCGCTGATCTACGGTGTTGCGGCCAGGGCGTCGGGGTGGACCGACCCGACGCTCCTGCGAGACGTGGACTGGGTCTGGCGACACCGCTCGCGACGAGCACGGACTCGAGGGCGAGGGTTCCTGCTCGCGCCCTTCGTGTGTGCAGCGCTCCTCCTCCCGATCCCCACTCTCCTCCAGGTGGGAGACCTGGGGTTGCCGGCGAGCGCGCTCGTACTCGCAAGCCCCCTGATCTGGGCCCGCCTGTGGCGTCGGTGGGAGATGGTCTGCCGACGATGGGAGCCACAGGGGTGCACCGTAGTCGCGGGCTGGAAGCGCCTGCTGCGCCCGAGCTTCTGGTGGCGCCTCCCTCCGGCCGCGCCCCCTCCCGGCATCGATGGACATGGCGAGCATGCCCGGTGGTTCGCTCTGGCGATCGATGGATCACATTCCGCCGGGCCCACACTTCCAGACGAGGCAGAGAAGAGGCACGCCGCCGAGCCCCGCGCGCTCGTCCTCGGAGCGATCCTGTCTCTCCTGGTGATCGGCGCCGCGGCGTTCCCGACGCTCTGGGAACTCGTGCGAGACGTCGGCCCCAGTCGTGGGGGGACCTCCCACACGGCGCTCATCGCGAACGCCCTGATGAAGCCCTCGGTCGTCGTGCTCGCCGTAGCCTCGGTGCTGCTGCCGGGGGTCGCCCTCGATGCGCTGGGGGAGATCGCCTCGAGCGTTGCCCGTTGGCACACGCGCCGCGTGTGGTTCGGTGCTCTCGCCTGCTCCCTCTTGGTGGCAGGCCTGGGGGTGAGCGTGGGCGTGATCCTGGCGATCACGGTGCGTCCCATTCCCGCTCTGGCCACGGGGGACTGCTTCGATACTCATACGGCGAATCCGCACGAGATCCGCTCGGAGCAACTCCACTTCGATGCGATGAGGATCCCGTGCCGAGAGCCCCATGAGGCCCAACTGCTGCAGGTGCATCCGCTCACCGAGGGCTCACTCCCGGTCTTGTACGACCCGACGGTGCTCGCGGCCGAGACGTGCGAGGGAGTCGTCGCGAGAGGAGTGCTCATCGACGCAGCCGGCTTGGGCGCCCTCAGGCTGGCCGCGTACGTCCCGCGCTCCTCGATGACACTGGAGAGGGGAGGGGGCGTGTATTGCTTCGTCGCGGTGGCCGGGTGCGATCAGGCGCTCGTGGGCCACATCGCGCGCGGCGTCCGCATCCGAGCTCGCCCGGCGCCCGTCAGGGGCTGCGGCTCAGGGGTCGCGATCGCAACCGGAGGGAGCGACATGGCTCGGGCGGACTTGTCGGCCATCCGCACGTCCTATCAGCTGGTCGACATCGGAGCGCTCACGGAGGCCGGTGCCTGAGGACCCCTCCTCGGGACCGGACCCGAGTGGTTTGTCCTCGGTCCGCTTGGCGGAAGAATCGTCCCCGACAAGGAGGTGGAGATGGCGCCTACGGAGATGAAGCCGCTTCCCACGCAGCCTCAGGAGGCCGTGGGTCTGAAGGAGCAGCGGAGGCATCGGATCGAGCGGAGGGTGGGCCTGGGGCTGGTCTTCGCGGTGCTCGTGCTGGGCGCGGCCAACTTCCTCGGCGTCCGCCCAGCGACCGTCTCGGCCTCGGGGGGAAGCCTGGAGCTGAGCGTGAGATACGCGTCGGTGTCGAGGCCGGGTCTGGCCACGCCCTGGAGCGTCCGGGTTCGCAGCCCCGGGGGGTTCGACGGCCCCGTGGTCCTGTCGACGACCTCGAGCTACTTCGAGATGTTCGATGAGAACGGGCTCGACCCGGATCCCCAGCGAGCGACGGCGACCGGTGAGGCGCTCGTGTGGGAGTTCGCGCCCCCCGAGGGTGAGGTGCTCACGGTGGACTACGACGCCCGCCTGGAACCCGCCTTCCACACCGGCCGGTCGGCCACGACCTCGGTCCTCGTGGACGGCGACCCGGTCGTCTCCGTGACCTACCGAACGGTGGTGATGCCCTGATGGAGATCATCCTTCGCGCCACGGCGGTCTACTTCTTCGTGTACCTGCTCCTTCGGGCCATGGGGAAGCGGGAGCTGGGCGAGATGAGCGCTTTCGAGCTGGTCCTGCTGGTGATGATCGGGGACCTCGTGCAGCAGGCAGTGACCCAGGAGGACATGTCAGTGACGGGGGCGGTGCTGGCGGTGGGGACGATCGCGTTCTGGGTCATGGCATCGTCGTACCTTGCCTTCAAGTCCTCCCGGGCCGAGGAGGTGCTGGAGAGCCCCCCAGTGGTGGTGGTGCGGGACGGCGTCGTCCAGCGAGAGGCCCTCAGGATCGAACGGGTGAGCGAGGCGGACCTGATGGAGTCGGCCCGTAAGCACGGGGTGGACGATCTGCGGAAGGTGACGCTCGCGGTGCTGGAATCGGACGGGAAGTTCTCGTTCCTGCAGCGGATATCGGGGCCCACCCAGGGCGAGGAGGAGGGCCACCGGGCGGCGGAGTGAGGGGGGCCGCGCGCGATGTC
>DASUTZ010000286.1:0-2477 GCA_036374295.1 Actinomycetota bacterium | reverse complement strand
GTACATGGCGGTGGTGAAGGCGAACGGCTATGGGCACGGCGCGGTCCCGATCGCCCGGGCGGCCCTCGAGGCGGGGGCCGAGTGGCTCGGCGTCGCCCTGGTCGAGGAGGGGGTCGCGCTCCGGGAGGCCGGCATCACCGCCCGGGTGCTCGTCCTCACGGAGTTCCCACGAGGGTCCGAGAAGGAGGCCCTGGCGGCCGACCTCACCCCGGTCCTCTACACGGAGGAGGGGATCGAGGGGCTGGCCGAGGCGGCCGAGACCCTCGGGCTCCGAGCGCGCGTGCACGTCAAGGTCGACACCGGGATGCACCGGGTGGGGCTGCTGCCCGACCTTGCGGTCGGGTTCCTGGAGCGGGCCGCCGGGCGGGGCCTCGGCATCGAGGGCATCCTCACGCACTTCGCGAAGTCGGAGGCTCCCGACGACCCGGCCACCCGGCAGCAGCTCGCCACGTTCGGCAAGCTCCTGACGACGCTCTCGGAGCGCGGCTCGTGCCCCCCCATCTGCCATGCGGCGAACACCGCCGCGTCGATGGTCATCCCCGAATCCCGGCTGGACCTGATCCGCGTCGGCATCGGGACCTTCGGCATCGCGCCCGATCCGTCGCTCGCGGGGTTCGCCGACCTGCGTCCCGTGATGTCGCTCCGCTCCCGCGTCACGCTCGTGAAGCGGGTGGGACGAGGGCATGCCGTGTCGTACGGCTTCACCTACCGGCTCAGCCGGGACGCCACCATCGTCACGGTCCCCGTCGGGTACGCGGACGGGTTCGCGCGCTCGCTCTCCAACCGGGCCAGGGTCCTCATCCGGGGCCAGCGCTACCCGGTGGTGGGCACGGTGACGATGGACCAGCTCCTCGTGGACTGCGGGGACGACCCGGTCGAGGCTGGGGACGAGGTCGTCCTTTGGGGCCGGCAGGGCGACGAGGAGATCCTGGCCGAGGACGTCGCCGCGTGGTGGGGGACCACCGGATACGAGGTGGTGTGCGCCGTCAGCGAGCGCGTTCCGCGGGAGTACCTCCACGGATGAGCACGGCCAGGAAGGCATCGGTCGGGGCGCTCGCGGTGGCGGCCGGGGTCGCGGGGGCCGTCCTCGCCGGCCGGACGTCGGTTCGCCGCCACCGCGAGCGCCCCGACCCCGAGTGGGAGGAGCCCTTCGGGACCCTGCCCCAGGAGGACCTGGGCCCGGTCCCCTCCTTCGACGGGACCCACCTCGCCGTGCGGGCGGCGGGGCCCCGCGACGCCCCGGCCATCGTGTTCTCCCACGGCATCACCCTCGACATGACGACCTGGTACTACCAGTGGCGACCGCTCTCGGCCCGCTACCGCTGCGTCCTCTTCGACCACAGGGCGCACGGGCGGTCGGAGAACCCGCCGGGTGGCGACTACGGCCTGGAGGCTCTCGGCAAGGATCTCCGCGTGGTCCTCGACCGGAGCGTGGGCTCGGGGCCGGTGGTGCTCGTCGGTCACAGCATGGGCGGGATGGGGATCCTCTCGTTCGCGGACCAGTTCCCCGAGGAGTTCAAGGATCGCGTGCGGGGAGTGGTGCTGGCCGACACGGCCGCCTCGGACGTCCTCCGCGAGCTCCTGGGAACCCTGGGCGCCTCGCTGGAGCGGCGGCTGCGGCCCTTCACCGACCGGGTGCTCTTCGATCCCCGCCGGGCGGCGCGGATCCAGCACGTCATGGATCGGTGGGGGAGAGACCTCGCGTTCCTGATCGCCCGCACGACGAATTTCGGGCCCGACGCCTCCGCCGCGCAGATCGACTACCTGACCCGCATCAGCGCCGGCGCGCGCGTCGAGGTGTGGACCCAGATGCTGCGGGGGCTGATGGAGCTGGACTTGGCCCGGGCCCTGGGGTCGATCACCGTGCCCGCGCTCGTGGTGGTGGGGGACCGGGACGCCCTCACCCCGAAGACGAGCGCCCGGGCGATGCGCGAGGCCCTGCCCGACGGTCGGGCCTACGTGATCACGCGGGCCGGGCACGTGGCGATGATGGAGCAGCATCGGATCTTCAATGAGCTGCTCGAGGGGTTCCTGGACGAGGTCCTGATCCGGGAGCAGGCCGCCGGGTGAGCCGTTTCACCGACGTGGCCGGGCTCCGCGTGGGTCACTGGACGGACGCCGAGGCCGCCACCGGCTGTACCGTCGTCCTCTGCCCGGAGGGGACGGTCGCGTCGGGCGAGGTGCGGGGAGGGGCGCCGGGGACCCGGGAGACCGACCTCCTCCGCCCCGGCATGCTGGTGGAGCACGCGGACGCGGTCCTCCTGACGGGGGGCAGCGCGTTCGGGCTGGCGGCGGCCGACGGCGTGATGCGCTGGCTCGAGGAGCGGGGCCGGGGATTCGACGGCGGGGTCGCCCGCGTCCCCATCGTCCCCGCGGCCGTGATCTTCGACCTGGACGCGGGCGACCCCGCCGTCCGGCCGGGCCCGGACCAGGGGTACGCCGCCTGCGAGGCCGCCTCGGAGGAGGTCCCCGAGGGC
>DASUTZ010000285.1:0-3269 GCA_036374295.1 Actinomycetota bacterium | reverse complement strand
CGGGGGAGGCGGTGGCCTCTCTCGAGGGAGCGGACGGGGGCGGCGCGATCGTCGGGACGGCCGCGGGGGAACCGGTCCGGTGCGCTCGCCTCCTGATCGCGGCCGGCCCCTGGACCCGCTCGCTCGCCGCCCAGCTCGGCGTGGATCTCCCCCTCACGGTCGAGCGACACATCGTGGGCGCCTACCGGCGCGTCGAGGGCGTGGACGTGCCGGCGCACGGTGACCTGCTCGGCGGCTACTACCTCCGCCCCGAGGGTGACGATCTCCACCTCGTCGGCTCGCTCCACGCGGCGCCGCAGGTCGATCCCGACGACTACGACCGGAGGGCGTCGCGCGAGGAGCTGGAGCGCTTGGCCGTCCCGGTGATCGAGCGTGTCCCCGGGCTCGAGGAGACCTCGATCCACTCGGGCTGGGCCAGCCTCTACGACGTCAGCCCCGACTGGCAGCCCGTGATCGGCGAGGTCGCTCCGGGGGTCTTCGTGGACGCGGGGACGAGCGGCCACGGCTTCAAGCTCGCTCCGGCGCTCGGCCGGCACGTCGCCGACCTCGTTGCCGGAGAGGGGGTCGACCCCGGGCTGGCGGCCTTCCATCCCTCCCGCTTCGTGAAGGGAGAAGGGCTCGTGGCCGGCTACGGCGAGGCCCGGATCCTGGGGTGACTCAGCCCAGGACGAGCAGGAGGATCACGGTGTAGTGGCACAGGCTCGCCAGCACCACCATGGCGTGCCAGATCTCGTGGTACCCGAACACGTGGGGGATCGGGTCGGGGCGCCTCAGGAGGAGCACCAGGGCCCCGGCGGTGTAGAGGACGCCGCCCGCCACCAGCAGGGCGGCTCGGAACGCTCCCAGCAGAGGGAGGAAGACCGCGATGGCCACGATGCCCACCCAGCCGGTCACGATGTACAGGACGGCGGTGACGACCTGGAACCGCTCCACGCTGATGCCCTTGAGGACGATCCCGGCGGCCGCGCCGCCCCAGACGATCGAGAGGACCGCGATCCTCCAGGTCCCCTGGAGCGCGAGGAAGGCGAACGCGGTGTAGGTCCCGGCGATCAGCAGGAAGATCGCCGAGTGGTCGAGCTTCCGCATCAAGGTCTTCACTCGGGGTCGCCAGTCGAGCCGGTGGAGGAGCGTGCTCGTCCCGTAGAGGAGCGTGAGGCTCGCCGCGTAGACCGCGGTGACGACCCTGGCGGCCGGCGAATCGGCCAAAGCAATGAGCGAGGCTCCGGCCGGGAACGACACGAAGAACGCGACCTGATGGATCCGGCCACGGAGCCGCGGCTTCGACGAGGCCATTCTGCGATGCTACCAGCAGGACGGCTCGAGGCTCCGGCCGGCTCCCGCGGCCGATGCTCTACACTCCTTTCGTGCTCCGGGTCCTCTTCGTCTGCACCGGCAACATCTGTCGCTCCCCCCTGGCCGAGGCGTTCCTGCTCGAACGGGCCCGCGGCCTCCCGGAGGGCCTGCTGTCGGTCCGCTCAGCCGGCACCTGGGGGCGGGAGGGCCATCCCGCGATGCCCGAGACGATCGCGATCGGCGTCGAGCACGGCCTCGACGTCGGGGACCACGCGGCGAGCCCCCTGACCACCGACCTGATCGAGGGACACGACCTGCTCGTGGGGATGGCCCGTGACCACGTGGCCGAGATCGCCCGGATGGTCCCGGATTCGGCCTCGCGGGCCTTCACGCTCAAGGAGCTGGCGCACCTGCTGAGCTCCCTGGAGGAGCCTCTCCCGAAGCCGGACGTGGATGCGGCCCGGGCGAGGATCGCGGCGGCCGACGAGCTCCGCCGGGCCCGAGGGGGTCCCGCCGACGGCGACGTGTCCGACCCGATCGGCCTCGGGCTGGATGTCTACCGCATGGTGGCAGGCGAGATCGAGGCCGCGCTGGACCAGGTCGTCGAAGGGCTGTTCGGGGTCCGGGTGTCCTCCGGGGCGCGGAAGGAGGGGCCGTGAAGATCGCGATCGGGTCCGACCACGCCGGCTTCGCCCTCAAGGAGGAGCTGAAGCGGCACCTGAAGGAGATGGGCCACGAAGTCGAGGACGTGGGCACGTTCTCGGAGGAACCTGCCGACTACCCGGCGTTCAGCGCCGAGGTGGGCCGCATGGTCCGCGACGAGCGCGTGGATCGAGGGATCGTCCTCGGAGGGTCGGGCCAGGGGGAGCAGATCGCCGCCAACAAGGTGCGCGGGGTGCGAGCGGCGCTCTGCAACGACCTCTTCACGGCGATCCTGTCCCGGGAGCACAACGACACGAACGTGCTGGCGATGGGCGCCAGGATCGTCGCCCCCCCGCTGGCCCGCGAGATCCTGCGGGTATGGCTGGCCACCGGATTCGACGGCGGTCGCCACCAGCGGCGCGTCGAGCAGATCGCGAAGATCGAGGAGGAGGAGGCGAGACGATGAGCGACTGGATCGTCGACTGGGAGGCCCTCGAGCGGACCGATCCCGAGGTGGCCGAGGCCATCCTGGGCGAGCTGGAGCGCGAGCGCACCACCCTCCGCCTGATCGCCTCCGAGAACTACACGAGCCCGGCTGTGCTGGCCGCGCTGGCCAACCCGATGAACGACAAGTACGCGGAGGGGTACCCGGGTCGCCGGTACTACGGCGGCTGTCGGTGGGTGGACGTCACCGAGACGCTGGCGATCGAGCGGGCCAAGGAGCTGTTCGGAGCGGAGCACGCCAACGTCCAGCCTCACGCAGGGGCTCAGGCGAACATGGCGGCCTACTTCGCGTTCATGGAGCCGGGGGACACCCTGCTCGGCATGAGCCTCCCCCACGGCGGCCACCTCACGCACGGCTCGCCGGTGAACTTCTCGGGCAAGTGGTTCGAGGTGATCGGCTACGAGGTGGACAAGGACTCGGAGCTGATCGACCTGGACAAGGTGCGGGACCTGGCGAAGGAGTACCGGCCCAAGGTGATCGTGGCCGGGGCCACCGCCTACCCGCGCGTGATCGACTTCGCGGGCTTCCGCGAGATCGCCGACGAGGTGGGCGCGATCCTCATGGTGGACGCCGCGCACTTCATCGGCCTCGTGGCCGGCGGTGCCTACCCCAGCCCCGTGCCCCACGCCGACGTCGTGACCTTCACCACCCACAAGACCCTGCGAGGCCCGCGGGGCGCCATGATCCTGAGCCGCGAGGAGCACGCCAAGGAGATCGACCGGGCCGTCTTCCCGATGATGCAGGGCGGCCCGCTCGAGCACACGATCGCGGCCAAGGCCGTGGCCCTGAAGGAGGCGGCCCAGCCCGACTTCCGCGACTACGCGGCGCG
>DASUTZ010000284.1:0-4700 GCA_036374295.1 Actinomycetota bacterium | reverse complement strand
CTGGGTCACCGAGCAGGCGATCCAGGTCCTCGGCGGCTACGGCTACATCAAGGACTTCCCCGTCGAGAAGTGGTACCGGGACGCCAAGATCTACACCCTGTTCGAGGGGACCAGCGAGATCCAGCGCCTCGTCATCAGCCGCGCCCTCGCGGGCTGAGCTACCAGTCCTTCCCGTCGCGGGAGTCGTAGCCGTAGACGGCGGCCATGTATCCGAGGATGGCCAGCCCGAGGGCCAGCACGGCGAGGCGCCAGGGCTGGCTCACGACCGACATGAAGGCGATCGTGGCCAGCACGCCCAGGAACCCGAGGAAGAGCTGCCAGAGGGTGGCCTGCCTGCGGCCACCTCGTCGCCTCCTGGGGAGGGGTTGCGCCGGACGCCTCGCCATGCGACCTCCTGACCCCATCCTAAAGCCATCGGGTTCCTTCTACTTCTTCAGCCGGAAGATCCTCACGTCCATGACCCCGGCGCTGAGGCTCCCCAGCCGATCGAAGGCCGCCGGAGAGAGGTCGATCACCCGCCCGTGCGTGTAGGGGCCTCGGTCCAGGATGCGCACGACCACGTATCGGCTCCCGCGCTTCACGGAGACCTTCGAGCCGCAGGGCCACGACCGATGTGCGGCGTAGAGGCCGATGAGGCGCTTGCCGCACGCGCCGACGCTCCCGCTGTAGTAGGAAGCCTGTCCGGCCTGCTTCGCCACGATCCGGAACCGGTGCTTGCTCCGGTTCGGGTGTACGAGGCGACGGTGATGGAATCGGCGATGGTCCCAGCGGGTGGCGTCGGGATGGCTGCGGTGCCAGCGCTTGTGCTTGCGCTGACCGATCGGGTGTTCCCGCCACTTGTGGTGGCGCACGTCCTTCCCGTAGCGCCAGAACTTGTCGATGGGATGGCTCTGCGCCCACCCGGCGAGGGGAAGGACCAGGGTGGCGACGAGTCCCAGGGCCAGCAGCCCCCGGGCCCGTCGCCCGGTATGCGAGGGCGTCTTCATTCCGTCCTCCTGTTCGCTCGTTCGGCTTGAACCGACCCTCCCTACCCCGACCTGGGCGCGCTCAAACTGACGAAACCCGCGAGGGAGAGGAATCGGTCGCACGATCGTGCGCGCCAGCAGGGTACACGAAGATCGCGGAAACGCCACAGGGAGCGCGGCGTCGGCCCGGTGGCCATCGGGGTAGCATGGGGTCGTGCTCAGAGAGGTCACCCTCGCCGCCCCCAGGGGCTACTGCGCCGGCGTGGAGCGGGCCGTCGACACGGTTGAGCGGGCCCTGCAGCTCTACGGCGCCCCGATCTACGTGCGGAAGCAGATCGTCCACAACCTCCACGTCGTTCGGGACCTCGAGTCGAAGGGCGCGATCTTCGTCGAGGAGGAGACCGAGGTCCCGGAGGGGGCCACGGTGGTGCTCTCGGCTCACGGTGTGGCCCCGGAGGTCTACCGGAACGCGGCGACCCGGGGGTTGAACGTGATCGACGCCACCTGCCCCCTGGTGACCAAGGTGCACCTCGAGGCCCGGCGCTTCGCCAAGGAGGGCTACACGATCCTCCTGATCGGCCACGAGGGCCACGAGGAGGTCGTGGGCACGAGCGGGGAGGCCCCCGAGCACATCCGCCTCGTGGGATCGAAGGACGAGGCCCGAACCGTAGAGGTCAAGGACCCATCGAAGGTGGCGTACCTCTCCCAGACGACGCTCTCGGTGGACGAGACGAACGAGATCATCGAGGTCCTGCGCGAGCGGTTCCCCTCGATCGTGGGGCCGCCCCGCGACGACATCTGCTACGCGACGCAGAACCGCCAGGACGCGGTGAAGTCATTGGCCAGGGAGGTGGACCTCGTCCTCGTCATCGGGTCGCAGAACTCCTCGAACTCGAAGCGGCTGGCCGAGGTGGCGGCCGACTACGGCGCGCCCGCGCACCTGATCGACGACGAGTCGGAGATCGATCCCTCCTGGCTGGAAGGGGCGGAGCGAGTAGGGGTGACGTCGGGCGCCTCCGCCCCCGAGTGGCTGGTGGAGCGGGTGGTGGAGCGGCTTCGCGAGCTGGGCGCTCCGGAGGTGGGGCAGCTCCAGGTGGCGGAGGAGCACGTCCGGTTCGGGATGCCCTACGGAGTCCGGGACAAGGACCTGCGCGCGGCCGGCGTCTGATCAGCCGGCGTTCGTCTCGGCCGGGGCCGAGGTGAGCGCCTCGAGACCGGGGATCCCGTCCTCGGGCCCGATGGCGATGACGCGGTCTCCGGCCTCGAGCTGGAAGCGAGGCCGGGGCCGGTGGATCCACCGGCGTCCCCGCTGGATCGCGAGGGCCAGCATCCCCGCCTCGGTCTCGAGCGAGAGCTCCCTCAGGGTCTGGCCCTCAGCTCCAGAGCCGGCTTCCACGACCGTCTCCACCGCCACCTCGTCCGTCGCCTCCAGAGCCGCCTGGACCACCGGGTGCAGCTCATCCCCGCTCTCCACGGCGCGGGTCATCTCGCGGGCGGCGTCGAAGACCATCTCCGAGGCGTAGCCCAGGCGCAGCAGCCCGCGGAGCTCGTCGGGGTTGCGGGCCTCAGGGGAGGCGCGAAGGACCCAGGACTCCAGCTCGTCGAGCAGCGTGTCGGAACGTGTCTCGAGGGCGGCGACCTCGGCGGCCAGCGCCGGCTCCCGGAAGAGCAAGGAGGAGTATGCGAGGCCGACGGCGACCTCGGCCGAGTTCTTCATCTCGACCAGGAGATCGACGGCGCGATCGAGCTCCGAGAGCGCGAGCGGCTCCTCGTCGGGAGGCGAGGGCAGCGGCGGCGCGCCGGCCGTCTCGCGGAGCAGGTTCGCGCCCTCCTCGGGGCCCTGGTAGAGAAGCACGTCCCCGGCGTTGACCACCGAGTCGGGCCCGGGGTCGGTCTCCCACTCCATGCCGCGACGGATCGCGATCACCCACATGCCGGTCGCGGTGGGGAGCGTGAGGTCGCGGAGGCTGCGGCCCACGACCTCGGACTCCTCGCGGACCTTGACGCGGCCCACGATCTCGTCGGCGTGGCGGAGATCGGCCCGGAGCGTCGTGGGGATCCCCAGCCGGACGGTCACCACGCGGGCGATGTCGGCGGCCGCGTCGCCGATGCTCTCGATCGCCCGGGCGATCGCCAACACCCCCGCCATCGCCTCGGCGTCCTCGGGGCTGCGCGCGGCCAGCATCGAGATCCAGTTGAGGTCGTGGATGTAGCCCTGCATCAGCTCCTCGAGGGCGTCGACCTCGTCGGCCAGGTCCTCGTCGTTGAAGAAGACGGCCGCGTAGGCCAGGTCGACCATGAGCTCCGAGGTGTCCTTCGCCTCAGCGAGGAGATCCTTGACGTTGCGTCTAGGGCTATCGTCCATCGTGGCGCCTCCCGAGTATACGGCCGGTCCTATCCGATCCCGAAGGCGAAGATGGCGAGGATGAGCGCCACCACGCCGGCAAGGTCCATCGAGCTGGTGATCAGCGGGATGCCGTGGCTGTCCGGGTCCATCCCCATCCGGAAGCTGGCGATCGCTGCGTAGTAGGCGACGACCGACGCGGCTGCCGTGGCCAGCAAGCCGGCGAGCAGGCTGACGCCGACGACCGTGCCCATCCCCGGGCTGGCGATCCCGAAGAGTCCCGCCACCACGTGGGCGGCCACGCCCACCAGCGGGAAGACGACGACCGCGAACAGCGCGACGATCGAGAGGTCCGAGAGCGCGGCGGCCTCAGGGAGGCCTCGTGGCGTGATCACGCCGAGATGGAGCTTCGAGGCGAGGCGCGAGGCGAGGATGCCGCCGAGCCCACCGGCGTCCCCCAGGATCGGCGGGATCAGGATCAGCAGGACCGGGAAGGTCACGAACTGCTCCAGCTGGGACTCGATCATCAGTCCAGCCAGGATGTCGATCGTGGCCGCAAGCGTGAGCACGGGAAGGCTCTCGCGGACGATGCGGCGGGTGGCGCGCAGATCGGTGATCGCGGCGCGGATCGTCACTGCGAGCGTGACCAGCGTCAGGATCGCGGTGAGGGTCGGGGACACCCAGCGGAACCCCACGGCGAAGGTGGCCAGGAAGATCGCTGGCACCGTGAGGACATCTCCGGCCGCGGTGATGAGCGGGGCGGCCACGCTGTCGAGGTCCCAGCCGCGACGCTGCGCGGTCACCGCCAGCACGATCGTGAGGCCCAGGACGATGACGCTCGCCACGACCCCGCCCAGGATCGAGATCAAGACGAAGTCGATGATCGAGATGCTCGTGACGCCGAAGGTGGCGGACAGGGTCCTCGCCAGCACGGCCATCAGCAGGGAGATCGAGAGCGTGAGCGCGGTCGCAGCGAAGACGTTCTGGTACAGGACGCCCTCGCGCCGGCGCGTCGTATCGAAGAGACCGGCGTGGATCGCGGTGCCGAGACGGGAAGCCAGCGCGCCGAAGACGTTGCCCCGGGCGGCGATCGCCGCCGGGACCATCACCATCAGACCGGGGAGCGACTCCAGGGTGTCGGTGATGAAGCCGAGCGCGACGCCGGCGCCGAGCATGGCGACGGAGGCCAGGAGCATCGCCACCAGCCCCTGGCGGATCGTGCGCTGCTCAGCGCGCCAGTACGAGAGCAGGGGAACCCTCGGCATCTGTCACCCGTCATCGCTCGACGTCTCCTGGGGGAGTGCCCCGGGAAGTATCGCCCGTCCTGAAAGGCCGCTCAACAGCGCGTGGGACCGGGGCTGTAGGGAGAACGACCGGTTGGCTCCCCCTCG
>DASUTZ010000283.1:0-7209 GCA_036374295.1 Actinomycetota bacterium | reverse complement strand
GTCACCCCCAGATCGAAGGACGGGACAAGCCTAGAGCAATGCGTGCGCTCAGTGCTCGGCCGCGTCGGCCTCTTCCTTGGTCCGGTGGACGGTCCCCGCCGGGTGCTCCGGGGGCGCGTAGACCGTCACCACACGGAGCGGTTCGTCTCCCACGTTGCGGAAGTTGTGCCGCGTCCCGGCGCGGACGAAGACCATGTCGTTGGGGCCCACGGGCCCGGTCTGGCCGTCGAGCACGGCCTCTCCTCGCCCGGCGACGAAGAGCAGGATCTGGTCCACGTCGTCGTGGACCTCCTCCCCGATCTCCCCATTCGCGGCGATCGTCATGAGGACGACCTGGCCGTGCTCACCGGTGATCACCTCTCGACGGAAGTCCTCGTTCTCGGAAGCCAGCTGCATGATGTCCATCCCCGTCGCCATGGCGCCTCCTCTCACTGCTCGCTTCCTTACCCTCGCCGCGGAGGGGTCATGCGGGCCCGCGCCCCTCGACCAGCTCGTGCCGGAGGGTCGTAGGGTCGAGGCCCTCCTTCCTCACCCGGAGGTCCAGGTACAGGAGGACGACGACGGTGACCACGTAGGGCGCCGTCAGGACCGATGCGATCGACGCGGCCAGGCCCTGGGCGAACCAGTGATCGCCGACGGGACGCGTGACGATGCCCGTCAGGATGCCCGTGACGAGGAGGACGACGAGCATCGCCCCGAACACCGGCCATGAGCGGCCCCTCACCAGCTCCCACGATCTCGAGAGCGCCCGCCCCCCGGTCGCCCGCTCGACCACGACGGCAGGGATCGTGGCGATCAGCCGCACGAGCACGATGAAGCCCGGGATGATGAACAGGACGAACCCGACTCCCACCGCGAGGCCCATCAGGAGCGTGGCCAAGAGGAGCGACCCCAGCCTCCCCAGGGCCGCGCGGTAGCTCACTCCGACGCCGGGCTCGCCCCCGGCAACCGCCGAGACGACGGCGTGCGTCCCGGCCCCGGTGGCGAGCTGGGAGACCACGAAGCTGATGAGTCCCAGCGCGAACCCTCCCAGGGTGACCCTCCAGGCCTCGGCGGCGTCGAGGGACCGGATCTCGCCCGGGGTTGCCCCCCATACGTCCGCGACCTCGACGAACAGGAGGTACTGGAACAGCGTGAGGGGGACGACGACCACCGCCGCGATCGACACCAGCACGAAAAAGTTCCTCCTGTAGACCTCGAACGCGTCCGTCAGGATCTCCCCCACCGTCCGGGCCCGGAGCTCCAGGCCTCGCTCGCTCATGCCGCACCTCCCTCCGTCGTGGGGCGGTCTCGTCCCGCCCTCCAGGCCGCGACCGCGATCGCTCCGAGACCGAACGCCGAGGCCAGGGTGCCCACGATGCCGCCCAACGCCGGGACGAGTGCGACCAGCCGCAGGACCAGGATCCCGACCAGAGCGGCGAGCAGCGCCGTCGTCGGGGGCTTGATCAGCATCCGCCCCAGCACCCACCCGGCGCTCACGTACCCGATCGCGTAGATCAGCGCCAGGGCGAGCAGGAGGGCCACCCCCAGCGGCACGCCCACGATCGTGATCGCGATGAGGACCCCCACGATCGGGAGCCCGATCAGGAGCAGGAGTCCCAGACCGATCGCCCCGCCCATGGCCGTCCGCCACGCGAGGTCCACGGCGTCCGGCGCCCTCGGGAACAGCAGCACGAGCAGGAGCCCGAGGACGAGCAGCGAGACCGTCAGGGCCGCCCACACCGCGACGCGCGCGAAGAAGGGGAAGGGGCCCCTCGTCAGGTCGAAGGGACGCCCGCGGACGGCTCCACGGACGGTCGCTCCCTCCTCCACGACGGCCGCCTCCCTCGTGATCAGGTCGCCCCCGATCTCCGCCCCCGACCGTACCGTGGTCGGGCCATTGAACACGATGACGTCGTCCTCGACGAGACCCGAGATGGTCACCTCGCCGTTGAAGGCGACCACTGACCCCCGGACCGTGCCGTCGATCGTGGCCGGGCCGTTGAGGATCACGACGCCGTCGACGGTCCTGCCCTCCTCGATCGTGATCTCCCCCGTCAGGACGACCTGATCGTCGCCGTGCTCCTCCTGCGCGGATGTCGGCGCGGCGAGCAGCAGGAGCGCGACGGGGAGCACGGCGGCGATCGTGGCGGCGCGTCTCATGGCATCGGCTGCTCTTGGGGTCATCCCACACTTCTCGGGGCGAGGCAACCTCACGCGTGGAAGGCGGCGAGCCGCTCCGCCTCCTCCTCGATCTCGGCCATCCTCGCTCGCGAGAGGCGCTCGAACGGATCGAGCCGCACCCGGCCGTCCTCGTACCGCCAGGAGCCGGCCACCGAGCCGTCCACGAGGAAGGTTGGGACCGATTGGGGGTTCCTCGTATGGAAGATCCGAGGGCGGTACCCCTCGGGGAGGATCTGCGTGCGGCGGGCGTGGGCCAGGAGCGTGGCGTCCCAGGTCGGGAGGAAGCGGACCGGCGCGGAGGTGTCGGGGTCCGGCCGCGGCGCCCTGGGGAGGTCGAGGAGCTCTCGTCCCTCCTCGTCCCGGAACCGCACCAAGCGCATGCGCTCCAGGAAGGGAGCGAGCGTGGAGACGGGGATGCCCGTCCAGCTCGCGGCGTCGTTCGCCGTGGCCGGGCCGAAGCCGCGGAGGTACCTGCGGAGGAGGAGCTCGATGCCCTGCTCCTCGCTGGGCTCCCCCAGATCGAGCCAGTCCTCCGCCAGGCCGTACAGGTCGGCGCGGCGTCGCTCCCACGTCCCCGACGGGGGCACGCGGACCATGTCGACCCAGAGCCCGACGGCGGACCAGGCCGGGCGAGGGAAGCCCTCGTCCTCCAGGAGCGCCGTGAGGTCGGCCTGACGCCGAGGGCCCTCCCTCAGGGCGCAGCGCACGGTCGCAGCGGCCCGCTCCATGTCGACCCCGTCCAGCCGGCCCGGCTGAGCCCTGAGCCACGACGCCCGGCGCTGCCTCCGGACGCCCTCGGTGAGCACCGGGTAGTCGCGGGCCGAGACCAGGTGGATCGTCGCCCGCATCACCGTGGCCTGGACCACCGTGCGACGCTCCAGCGCTCGGGTGAGCGCGTCCCTGCTGAACCCCTCGAGGCGCGACCAGAGGCCGACGTACATCGAGGGGGCGTACTGGGCCTGGATCCCGCCGACCTGCTCGAGCGCGCGCGGGAGCGGAGCCCGCGCGCGCTCGAGCAGGCGCTGCCGCGCCAGGAGGGCCCGGTTCAGCGCCCGGGTCGAGAGCACGCGCTCGCTCATCGCGGCGAGCCTAACGGGTGGCAACCCCCTCGGGGTCGAGCTCCTCGCGGATCAGCCGGAGCTCCTGCTCGGTGGGGGACGGGGTCTCGGAGAGAGACTCCGAGACCCTCAGCTCCCACCCGGTCTCCTCTCGGACCCGCTCGAGGGGGACGTTCGGGTGGAGGCTCCGGAGCTCCATCTCGCCCGAGGCGTCGAACCCGTACACGCCCAGGTCGGTGACGACGACGGTGGGCCCTGCCCCGATCCAACCATGCGGCCTCCTTCCGGCGAGGTGTCCGGGGCTGGTCGTGAAGTCGATCCGCTCGACGAACGAGCGCCGCGACTGCGGCATGATCACGAAGACCTTCCCCGCGCTGATCGCGATCTCGCAGGCGCCGCCGGACCCGGGCAGACGCACCTTCGGAGCTCCGTAGTCGCCGATCACGGTCGTGTTGATGTTGCCGTGGCGATCGATCTGGGAGGCGCCCAGGAAACCGACGTCGATCAGCCCCCCCTGGAGGTAGAAGGCGAACAGCTCAAACATCCCGTGGATCGCGTCGGAGCCCGTGGCCAGCGACGGATCGCCGATCGACAGTGGGAGCCTGGCCGGGCGGGCTCCGAACACACCGGCCTCGTAGACGAGCTGGAGACCCGGGCTGACCGTTCGCCGGGCCAGGTTGCAGGCGATGTTGGGCGGCCCGACGCCCACGAAGCACACCCGCTCACCGGCGAGCTGCCGGGCGCTGGCCACGACCATCATCTCGGTGGGCGTCCAGTCGGTCACTCGTAGCTCCCGTAGTTCACGCGGCCCGACCAGGCCTCCCCGGGCGTCAGCTCGGCCCAGCGCTCCTCCCCCACCTTCTCCGCGTACTCCTCGTGCGACGAGACGCCCCGCACCCACTCGTCGAGCCAGACCTCGAGGCGTTCCGGGTCACGCGAGATCGCGTCCCACTCCCGGTAGAAGCGGTTGTCGCGGTCGTAGTAGCCCTGGGCGAAGGACGGGTGGCATCCTCGGGGCGCCGCCACCACCGCGTCGACGATCAGGCCGGGGATCACCGTGCGGTTCGGATCGGCCCGGATCACCTTGGGCTCGACGAGCTCCTCGCAGACCACGAGGACCCGCTCCCCGGCGAAGGCCGCCTCCCGCTGGACCCCGAGGAGACCCCAGATCTGCGCGTTGCCCTCCGCGTCGGCGCGCTGGGCGTGCACCACGACCACGTCGGGGTTGAGCGGGGGCACGGCGTAGAGACGCTCGCTCGGGTCGTAGGGGCTCTCGATCGGGACGATGCGGGGGTTGACCTTCGGGAGGTCGCTCCCCTCGTAGCTCCTGAGGGGGAAGAAGGGGAGCCGCGACGCCCCAGCCACGTAGCGGCACACCATACCGAAATGCGAGTACTCCTCGAGCTCGAGCGGATCCCCCTCCCGGCCCTCCACCCGGCGCCTCACCGCGTGGAGGGACCCCACGCCCGGGTTCCCCAGCCAGGAGAAGACGAGCCGCCGAGCGCACCCGGCCGCCACCATCTGGTCGTAGATCAGGTCGGGCGTGAGGCGACACAGCGTGAGGTCGCGGCGCCCCTGGCGGATGATCTCGTGCCCGGCGGCGAACGAGATCAGGTGCGTGAACCCCTCGATCGCCACGGTGTCGCCGTCGCGGACGAGCTCCCGCACGGCGTCGGGCATCGAGGTCACCTTCGACACGAGCGGACGCTACACCATCGGCGTCCGACCGGACGCGCTATGCGGGGGGCGGAGCGGGAGGCGGGGGCGGGGGCGCCTCGCCCTCCTCGAGGGCGGAGGGACCCCCGATGCTCCCGCGCGCCACCAGGATCGCCGCGCCGAGGAGGAGCAGCCCCACGACGAGCACGGCGATGGCCGGGCCCTGGTCCTCGACGTGGTTGGCGACGATCGTGGACGCCACGATCAGGGTCCCCGCGATCCCCAGGCCGGCGACGCCGCGATCCTCGACCCAGGAGCCGAGGACCATGAGCGCGAAGGCGGTGGCCAGCGCCAGGATCTCGCCCACGATCTCCTCGCCCCCGATCAGGAAGAAGAAGGGGCCGATCAGCGCCAGGATCGAGCCGACCGCGAGCGCGGTCCTGCGCGGACCCAGCCAGCCGAGCCAGCCAAGGAAGATCACGCCCCCTCCGAGAAGCCACGTCACGAAACCGACCGCGCTGAGGTCGGGCGGTCCGAGGATGAAGTCCCCGGGATCCGGGAACACGAGCGAGATGATCGCGATGTAGCCGGTGAGGATGAGCGCCAGGACCTGCAGGCTCCGACGCAGTACCCACCACAGCACGAGGGAGGAGAGAGCCGCCACGAGGGCGGTAAGGAACACCACCATCCGCTCGTCGAGCCCCTCGATCACCTCGCCGAACAGCACCCCGGCCAGATCGACCACCGAGAACACGGCCACGAACCAGAAGACGCTCTGCATCCGCGGGTACGGCTCGGGCCGCCCGGCGATCGCCCAACCCGCCGCCAGCAGCACCACGGCCGTGATCAGGTCGAAGGCGATGCGGACGCCCTCTCCTGCTTCCTGACCGAGCGCGGTCGAGGCCGCGCTCAGCGCCACTGCGGCGCCCGCATACCCGACGAACTCGATGACCGTCCCCAGCGAGATCGGCTCGCGCCTCAGCTCCATGTCCCTCCCCCTCCCGCGGATGACCGAAGGATGACACGGCGAGGCGAGCACACCAAGGACCGGAGCGCTCGGAGGCCCGGGCCCGCATCGCGGACCCGGGCCTCCGAGCGCAAGTCCTCGACCCCCTAGCTCAGCGCGTGGCAGCCTTCCGGAACTGGCGGATCGAGAGCGGGACGAAGATCAGCAGGATGATCCCGACCCAGATCAGGCTGTAGAGCACCGGGTTCTGGAGGGACCAGGCGTCCGGCAGCGGGACGTCGGTGGCAGTGTTCCCGAACGCCTCCCGCACCGCCTGAGCCACGGCCGAGACCGGGTTCCACTCCGCGAACACGCGCAGGGGCCCGGGCAGGCTCTGGCTCAGGACGAACGTGTTGGCCACGAACGTCACCGGCATGATGAACATGAACGAGGCGTTCTGGAAGACCTCCAGGCTCGACACCTTGAGGCCGACGAACGCCATGATCCACGAAGCCGCGTAGGCGAACAGCAGGAGCAGGAGGAAGCCACCGATCGCCGGCAGGAGGCTCGTCCTGATCCCCCACCCCACGATCAGGCCGGCGATCGACATCACCGCGATCGAGATCGAGTTGTAGAGGATGTCGCTGGTCGTGCGGCCGACGAGCACCGCCGACCGCGACATCGGGAGCGACCGGAACCGGTCGATGATCCCCTTCGTGATGTCGTCGGCGAGGCCCGCACCTGTGAAGGTCGACCCGAAGATCACCGTCTGGACGAACACACCCGCGATCAGGTACTCGCGGTAGCTCACGTTGCCCGTGTCGATCGACCCTCCGAACACGTACGCGAACAGCAACACGAACATGATCGGGGACATCGTGGTCCAGATCAGGATCTCGGGGACCCGCTTGATCTTGATGAGGTTGCGCTTGGCGACGACGAGGCCGTCGCCGAGGGCCATCGTCAGCGTGGTCATCGTGCCACCTCCCTCTCCTCGATCCGCTCGGCGTCCGGCACCTGGCCGTCGCCGTCCCCGCCGTTGGCCACGCCCGCCGAGTGCCCGGTCAGCGTGAGGAACACGTCGTCGAGGGTGGGACGACGAAGCCCGATGTCGTCGATCTGCACCGACCGCTGCTGGAGGAGGTCCAGCACCCGTCGAAGGTCCTCAGACCCGCCTCGCACCGCGGTCGTCAGGCTCCTCGTGTGCTCCGTGACCTGCACCTCGTCGGTGCAGACGGTCTCCAGGATCGAGCGGGCGCTCTCCAGGTCGGACATGTCGCCCAGCACGAGCTCGAGCCGCTCCCCGCCGACCTGCAGCTTGAGCTGGTCGGCCGTGCCGTGGGCGATCTTCTGGCCGCGGTCGATCACGACGATGTCGTCGGCCAG
>DASUTZ010000282.1:0-5065 GCA_036374295.1 Actinomycetota bacterium | reverse complement strand
ATGCGGCCACCGACTGGGCCTTCACCGCGACGGTGACGCCCGGCGCCCCCAACACCGGGTGACCGCCGGAGGGGCCGCGCCGGAGCGCGGCCCCTCCGGCGGTCACCGACGCAGGATCGCGACGAGCTCGTCGAGCGAGCGGGGTTCCCTCGCGCTGATGGCCCCGGCCGACCCGCGGACGATGACACGAGACCTCGAGCGGATGACGCTCCGGGTAACCTCGCATCCCCGAGCGAGGTCCGCTCCCGGTCCTCCGACGCACCTGTCGCGCCCGGGCCCGCCGGAGAGGAGATCTCTGCCGGTCCCCCCGCGGAGCCGGTCGTTGCCCCGCCCTCCCAAGAGGAGATCCGCTCCGGGACCTCCGACGAGCTCGTCCTTGCCCAGGCTGCCGATCAGCTCGTCGTGCCCCCGGCCACCGAGGAGGCGGTCCCTGCCCGGGCCGCCGAACAGCACGTCCAACCCGGCCAGCCCCTTCAACGTGTCGTCCCCCCCGAGCCCGCACAGCACGTCCTCATCCTCGGTCCCCACCAGGTCGTCCGGACCGGCGGTCCCCACGATCTGGTTGAAGCCCAGCACCGCTGCCAGGGAGGCGATCCCAGGGCAACCGCCGGTGAGCTCGGCGTCGATCCCACTGACCACGTCCCCCGCGGACAGGTCGATGGGCGTGGCGCTCTGGGGCTCGGAGAACGCGACGTCGTCGTACCACTCGGGGACGTGATCGTCCGAGGGATCGCAGAAGTCGATGAAGGCAACCAGGTACGAGCCCCCGCGGACGACGACCTCGAAGGTGCCGTCGGCCCCGGTGACCACGGTCTGCGCCGAGAACAGGTCTCTGTCGAGCGCCTCCACGCAGATCCCAGGGAGCGGGGCCCCCGTCCCCTCCCGCGTGACGGTCCCCTCGATCACCCCCGCCTCAACCGTTCGCATCCGGAAGAGGAGGGAACCCGCCGCGCTGTCGAACCCGCCCACCTGGATGTGGTAGGTCGTTGCGGAGCGGGCGCGGAACGAGACCTGCGCGCTGAGGGAGAGGGCGTCGTCGTTGCAGGCCACCAGGTCCAGGGAGCTCAGCTCGGCTCCCGTCCAGACGGCCAAAACCGAGTCGAAGTCGCTCCCCAGCGTGTCGAGGGAAACGATGGTGTCGGCCCCGGGCGTGAACTCGTACCAGACCGTGTTCCCCGTGAAGAACGTGCACGGAGGCTGGGGCTCGTCCTGCTCGAGCGTGGCCTCGGTCGTGTCCACGGTGTCCTCGAAGGGCAGGGCGGCGACGTCGATAGCCGAGGCGAAGTCGTCGTTGGCCGGCGGCACGGACGCGCCCCCGGGCGCTCCGATCATCAGCAGGGCGAGCGTGAGCATGATCGAGACGGCGATCCGGCGAACCCCCATGAGCGGCCCCCTTCGAGATGGAGGCACAGCATCCCCCCTATCGGCGGGACCGTCAAGGAGTGTCCGTCTGTTCCGTCTCAGGGGCTCGCCACGTGGATCGCGACGTTCACGCCGGCATGGTCCGAGGGCCACAGCCCCGACGGGGTGCGGTCGGCGGGATCCTCCTCACCGATGATCTCCCCGCTCCCGGTCACCGCGTCGAGGAAGCCCTCGTACATGACGTAGTCCACCGTGTGGTCGAGGAGCGAGGGCCCCATCAGGTCGGCCGCCTGCCCCGCGGTGAACCCCGGATCGCCCGGCATCGCGTCCACCCAGGCGTCCACGAAGCCCGCGTCGACGAACAGTCCGTAGGCATCCGCCGGGTCCCCCCGCAGCGTGTTGAGGTCTCCGGCGAGGAGAATGGGCAGGGGCGAGTCGCCCATCCACTCGATCAGCTCGGCCGCCTGGAGCTGCCGGATCACCGGATGGAACGCCTCCAGGTGCGTGTTCACGAAGCGGAAGGACTTCCCGCGGAGCTTCACGTCGATGCTGGACCAGCCGCGGATGATCTCGAGCGGCACGCCCCCCGCCGAGAGCGTCAGCGTGGCCTCGAAGGTGTTCGACGTCGGGTTGGACAGCGCGAGCTGCGAGGTGGGGAGATCGGTCCTGGCCAGGATGACGCTGCGATCGGTCAGGGTGGCCAGCGTGGTGGGGCTGATCGGCAGGGTCCCGCTGAAGTTCACGTTGGTGGCGACCGATTCGTAGTGGGCCCCGCGCTCCTCGAGCTCCGTGAGCAGGATGTCGAGGAAGTCCAACGTGCTGAGCGGGGTGCCGGGGTCGGTGATGGCCGCCGTCTGGATGATGGCCACCTCTTGGAGCCCGATCAACGACGGCGACTGCTCGGCGATCTCCCGCGCGATGACCTCGGCCCGGGCAGGGAAGTCGGTCTGCTGGGTCTGGGCGAAGACGCCGGCGGCCGCCGCGATCAGCTCAGGCAGCGTGTCCACTTGGGGATCGAAGAGCGGAGAGAGATCGGCCCCGAGGTAGAGGTTGTAGGTCATGACGTCGACGCGTCGCTGAGCCTGTTCCGGTGGGTCGGCCTCGGCCACCGGGCCCGACGCGAGCGCGAAGACCGCGACGACGGTGGCGGCGAGAACGCGGATCGTTGAGCGTGAAGACGGTCGCATGTGAACCTCCCTGCCCGGAAGCGTGCCCGCGACTCTAACGCCGAGGGCCTACCCTGACAACACGCCGGGCGTCAGACGACGCCCCCGGAAGCATCGGGGCGCCTCCTCGGCCGGGAGTTGGGTCCGCTCACCCTCAGGAGGCCGGAACGAGCCGCTGCACCGAGACGAGCGTGGCCCGGAGGTCGCTCGTGCGGAGGAGCTGTGGGTAGGCCTCGTTCGTCAGCCAGTCCGGCAGCAGGTTGAAGTGGCGAGGATCGCCGAGCAGCCCGCTCGTCCCTCCAGGCAGGCTCGACTCGGATCGGGTCCTCGCCAGCCCGGGGGCCATCTCGCCGACGAAGCGCCGGACCGGCCCTCCCCCGAACATGAAGCCGTTCACCGTCCTCGCCCTCGGGTTGTGGCTGGACGCGTCCACCACGCCGAAGCCCCCGTCTGTGGGGATCCCGGGGAGGCCGGGCAGCGGCTGGGGGAAGGCCCCGCCGGCGGGCGGCAGGTTGAAGGGCCCGCCCAGCGGATGATCGAAGACGACCCGGTGCAGCCTTCCCCACCGGTAGTCATTCTGGTCGCTCGAGCCCCCGAACGCCGCAGCCATGCCCGGGGAGGCCAAGGTGTCGAGCGCCTCGCGGACGCTGCGAAGGAGGAGCACGTCCCGTTCGTCCTCGGGGTCGGCCACCCCGGGCACCCGGAAGAAGTCGATGCCGGAGGCCCCGACGCCCTGCGCCGAGTCGAAGGCCTCGAGGTGATGGCGGAGCGACGCCATCGCCTGGCCGCTCCCGGGCGGGTCGAGCCCCAGGCCCTGCAGGCTCCCGTCGATCACGTTGCCCAGCACGTGGCTCCGCCAGAGCGCGTAGATCGTGGCCGCCACGCTGTCCGCGATCTCCTCTTGTGACGGCGGCGAGAGCTGCCCGCCCTCGTCAGCGGCGTCGTATCCCTCGGGGATCCCCGTCGGGGTCATGAAGTCCCAGGCCTCCAGACGCGCCACCGCCTCTGAGACGCCCGCATCCGCGGCCAGATCGGCGAGCTCGGGGATGGCGCTCCCCTGCGCTCGCTCCCACGCCCCGAGCACGTGGGGCACCAGCACCTCGGCGTCGATCAGCGCCACATCGGACTGCATGTCCTGCATGTCCCCGAACGAGATCCGCTCGCCCCCGTCGATCCGCTCGCGGAGCATCTCGGTGATGCGGCCCGCGCGGAACCCGTCGTAGCCCGGGTTCAGGTAGAAGATCCCCCCGCCCGGCCGGAGCTGGTTCAGGGGGTCGTTGTCGAGCGTGGTGCCGGCCGGGTCGTTGTTGGCGTTGACGAAGAACCCCGCCGAGGGGTTCACCACCTGCGGCATCTCCTCGGGCGGGAGGATCTCGTACGGGATCGCCTGGCCTGGATGCGTCGTGGTCCGCGGCAGCCACTCGTTGCCCCCGGTGCCGTTCCGGATGAACCACGGCGGCAGCCCGTTCACAGTGCCCGCCTCGAGGTCCTCGCGGAGCGGCATCTCGGCGCTTGTGAAGTAAGCCAGGTTCCCGCGGACGTCGGCGTAGGCCCAGTTCTGCGACCCGAAGTCGAAGGCCTCGAGCCCCCGGCGGAAGTCCTCCAGGTTCCGAGCGCGGTCCCAGATCAGGAACGTCTCCAGCTCCCGCGTCCCGCTGAACCCCGTGTACTGCACCGAGAGCGCCGTCCCGGCCGCGGCGTCGAGGGCGACGATCGGCCCCTGGTTCCGGCGGGGGACGATCAGGGTGGCCGGCGGGATGCTCGGGCTCGGCGGCACGGGAGCCACGTTCCCGCCCACGTTCGCGCGGTACTGCTCGGGGATCGGGATGACCGGCTCCAGCCGGCCCTGGAACACGGTGCTCAGCCCGCTCGGGGAGCTCGGGTCGGGGACGATCTGCTCCTGGAACGTGTCGGTCACGTCCATCGGGTTCGTGGTGGCGCCCCACGAGATGAAGCGGTTGCGCCCCAAGATGACCCCGGGCGCGCCCGCGAAGCCCTCGCCGTAGACGTCCATCGAGCCGGCCCGGAGGCGGATCGGATAGAACGTCGAGGGCATGTCGAGGGCGAGGTGTGGGTCGTTGGCGATCATCGGGAAGCCCGAGTCGGTGAGCGACCCCGCAACACCCCACTCGTTCGAGCCCGCCCCGAGGTCCTCGTCCAGGACCGGATCGAGGAAGGGGACGCGCTCGATCCGTCGCAGCCAGCCGCGCGCCAGACGAACCGTGTCCGGGTCGAGGCTCGCCGCCGCCTTCGACGCGGCGCGGGCCGTCCGGCGGTCGGCCGTCGCGAGTGAGGCACCGGTGGCGTCCGGCACCGTCGAGGCGTCGGAGAAAGGCTGTGAGCGGAACGCATCCTGGGTGAAGAGCGCGTGCCCGTCGAACCCCAGCGCCTGCCCCGTCCCCACGTACTGCAGGTAGTCCAGCGTGAGCTCGATGTCCACGTCGAACGACAGCGAGAACGCGATCGCCTTCCCGATCGTCACGCTGTCCAGCGGCGTCCACGGCTCGAACGCGTCCAACCCGAGGGCGCCGTACTCG
>DASUTZ010000281.1:0-7653 GCA_036374295.1 Actinomycetota bacterium | reverse complement strand
TAGTGGAGGATGAGGCGCTCCCGGATCTCCTGGGATCCGTTCGCCTTGTACTCCTTCCAGAGCGCGGTCAGCTCGTCCTGCTCGACGGCCTGCTGGTCGCTGGCGATCGGTCGACCTCCTCGTCAGGCTCGCGGGTGGCTGGCCCGGTAGGCCCCGAACAGCCGGCGTCGCGAGACGTGCGTGTACCGCTGCGTCACGTCAAGGCTCGCATGACCCAGGAGCTCCTGCACGGCTCGGATGTCGGCCCCTCCCTCCATCAGGTGCGTGGCGAACGAATGCCGGAGTGTGTGCGGGCTCACCCGGCGCCCCACCAGCACGTCCCTGCCGTATCTTTCCACCAATGCGCGGACGTCGCGGGATCCGAGGCGACGCCCCCTCCGATTGAAGAACAGCGCGGACCCCCCTCCGCGTTCCGGCATGGTCTCGCCGCGCGCGGAGCGGACGTACTCGCCCAGAGCCTCGGCGGCGGGCTCCCCCAGGGGGACCTCCCGCTCCTTGCGCCCCTTTCCCATAACCCGGACCCGCCGCCGGTCCAGGTCGACGTGTTCCACGTCGAGCCCGCACAGCTCGGCCACGCGGATACCGGTCCCGTAGAGGATCTCCAGGATGGCCCGGTCCCGGAGGCTCCATGCGTCGTCGCCCGCGGGGGCCTCCACCAGATCCGCGGCCTCGCCCGCCTTCAGGACCGAGGGAAGCCGCCCCGGAAGCTTCGGGGAAGAGAGCAGGAGGGCCGGGTTCGCCTCGACGTGTCCCCTCCGGGCCGTCCAGGCGTAGAAGGTCCTGACGGCCGCCGCCTTCCGGGCGATCGTGGTGCGAGCCAGGCCGAGCGTCCGCAGCTGGGCGAGCCACCGACGGAGGAGCGCGTGGGTCGCCTCGGCGAGCGACGAGTCCCCCCTCCGCAGGAACCGATCGAGGTCCTCGAGGTCGCGGCGGTACGCCGACACGGTGTGAGGCGACAGCCGCCGCTCGAGCGTGAGGTGGCGACAGAAGTCCTCGATGAGGTGGTCAGCGCGCGACATGGGGAAGCCTCCGGTCCGCGAGGCCACCTGTGTATCACAGGCCGCACCGCAGACAAAGCATCCGGAGCGAGCGCATGTGGGAGCATGGGGCCATGATCACGCCGGTGGTCGGCCACCCCGTCTGAGAGCTCGACCTGCAGCGCCGCATCCGCGAGGCGCGGGTGGACGCGGCCGCCCGGTCGGTCGGCCGGGCACGGAGACGCAGGGGCCTGCTCGAGCGCCTGCTCGGCCGGCCGCGTCCACCCGCGCCTCACCTCGGCGACCTCCGAGACCGCGGGGACGACGTCTGGAGGGCGCTCCGCTTCTAGGCCTCTCCCGACCGCCGCTCGAACCGGCCCCCCACGTCGCGCACGAGCCCCCGGAGTTCCAGGGCGGCCAGCACGGGAAGCACGCGATGCAGGGGGAGCCCGGCGTCGCCAGCGACGCCCTCCGCCGTGGCCGGGGCAGCCAGCGCCCCCAGGACGCGCCGCTCCTCGGCGTTCAGCCCCTCCTCGTCCGGCGGGGGCCCCCCGTCGCCGTCCCGGAGCGCTCGGAAGGCGTGCGAGGCCTCGCCCCGAAGGCAGTCCAAGACGTCCTGAGCGTGCCGCACCATGGGCGCGCCGTCCCGGATCAGGGCGTTGGGGACCTCCGCCAGCCGCGAGGTGACGTTCCCGGGCACGGCGTAGACCTCCCTCCCCACGTCGGTCGCGATCTCTGCGGTGATCATCGAGCCGCTGCCGGCCGCTCCCTCCACCACGACGACAGACCTGGCCAGGGCGGCGATCAGGCGGTTCCGCGCCGGGAAGCGGAACCCGTTCGCCGGGGTCCCGGGAGGGTACTCGCTGATCAGCGCGCCCTCGACGGCGATGCGCTCGATCAGGTCCCGGTTCGAGGGCGGGTAGGGGACGTCCACCCCCGAGCCCAGCACGGCGATCGTGTGGCCCTCGCCCTCGAGGGCTCCTCGGTGCCCGGCGCCGTCGATCCCCAGGGCGGCGCCGCTCACCACCGCCACGCCGAGCGCGGCGAGCCCCCGCCCGATCGCCTCGGCGGTCTCCCTCCCGTAGGAGGAGCAGCGGCGAGCCCCGATGATCGCCACCGCGAGGACGTCCAGCGGGACGGAGCCCCGGACGAACAGCCACGCCGGCGGGTCGGGCAGATCGAGGAGCCGCTCGGGGAACCCGGGGTCGCCGACGCCGAGGAATCGCCCGCCGCAGGCCTCGAGCCGGGCCAGGATCTCCCCCGGGGTCGGACGTGGCCCCCGGCTCCGCGGCTCCCGGGTCGCGGCGAGACACGCGGCCGCGCTCCCCTCCTTCCAGGTCCTGGCGTACAGCTCAGCGGGGACGACGTTCATGGTCGAGAGTCGAAGGAGCGCCTCCCGGTCTCCCTCCGACGCGGCGAAGCCCTCCGGCCACCCCCGAGGGAGGGAGCGCGCGTCGCCCGCGCCCGCCCGCCCCGGGCGGGCCTCGACCTCCTCGTCGGGCGCGGGCGACGCGCGCTCAGGCGGCACCGACGCCCTCCCGATCGACCCCCCGGAACCGCAGGGCCTCGTACACGTGGGCGTCGGTCACACGGTCGGACCCCTCGAGGTCGGCGATCGTCCGGGCCACCTTCATCGCCCGGTCGAAGCCTCGCCCCGAGAGCCCCATCCGGTCCACCGCGCTCCCCAGCACCCGCTCCGCGGAGGAGGTCAAGCGGGCATGCCGCCGGGCCACTGAGCCGGGCATCGCCGCGTTCGCCCCGAACGGCGTCCCCCGCAGCCGGGCCCGCTGCCGCTCACGCGCCGCCTCGACCCGATCCCGGATCGCCGCGGAGGGCTCTCCCGCCGACGCTCCTATCAGCTCGGCCTTCGAGAGGCGCGGCACCGTGAGGCGGATGTCCAGGCGGTCGAGCAGCGGTCCGGACAGGCGATGCCTGTACTGGGCTGCCCTCGCCTCCGAGCACGTGCACTGTCTCCGGGGATCGCCCTGGTATCCGCAGGGGCACGGGTTCGCCGCCGCGACGAGCGTGCAGCGTGCGGGGAACGCCACAGCGCCCGACGCCCTGACGACCACCACCCGCCCGTCCTCAAGGGGCTGCCTGAGGCCCTCCAGCAGGTCCCGTCGGAACTCGGTCACCTCGTCCAGGAACAGCACGCCGTGGTGGGCGAGGCTGAGCTCTCCGGGGCGGATCACGTGCGACCCACCCCCCAGCAGGCCCGCGGTCGAGACCGAATGGTGCGGCGCCCGGAACGGGCGTGCCTCGATCAGCCCGCGGCCCGGCGGGACCAGGCCGGCGATCGAATGGAGGCGCGTCACTTCGAGGGCCTCGTCGCGGCTCATCGCCGGGAGGATCGTGGGGAGTCTCCGGGCCAGCATCGTCTTCCCTCCACCGGGCGGGCCGAACAGCAGCACGTTGTGCCCGCCGGCCGCGGCGATCTCCAGGGCTCGCCGGGCCTCCGCCTGGCCTCGCACCTCCGAGAAGTCCACCGCGGCCCCGTCCACGGAGCCGGGAGGGGGTTCGGAGGGGGGCCCCGGCTCCCACCTCCCCCGCAGGAACTCGACGGCCCGCGCCAGCGACGGCGCCCCCACGACCTCGATCCCCTCGACGAGAGCGGCCTCCGCGGCGTTCGCCTCGGGGACGATCACGCCCCGCAGCCCCGACTCCCGGGCCGCCCAGGCCACCGCCAAGATGCCCGGCGTCGGGACGAGGGAGCCCTTCAGCGAGAGCTCCCCCGCCGACGCGTACCCGGGCAGGCGCTCCTGGTCGAGCTGGGCCGTCGCGGCCAGGACCGCCAGGGCGATGGGGAGGTCGAACCCCGGCCCCTCCTTCCGGAGGTCGGCGGGGCTGAGGTTCACGGTCACTCGGCGCAGCGGCCACTCGAGGCCGGAGTTCTCCACCGCCGGGCGCACCCGCTCCCGGGCGTCCTGGACCGCGGCCCCGGGTAGGCCGGTCAGCTGGAGTGCGGGGAGCCCTCGCCCGATGTGGGCCTCGACCGAGACCGGATGGCCGTGGACGCCGACCACCGCCACCCCAACCGCGCGGGCGTACATGGGCGAAACCTAGCGCGAGGGTCCGACACGAACGTCAGCCCCGGAGGATCGGCTGGGCCAGGCAAGTGGGGCCGCCGTCCCCCTTCCTGCAGAGGTCCTCGCCGGCATAGACGCGAACGTCGACCCCCGCCGCCTCCATCCGTCGCCGTGTCACCGGGCTCCCTTCCAGGGCCAGCGCCACCCGGGGGGCCAGCGCCAGCACGTTGGGGCCCTGGGAGTCGAGCTCCTCGTCGGGCACCTCGATCAGCCCCACCCCTCGCTCCCCCAGCATCTCCATCAGCCGCACGGGCAGCAGGGGCGGGTGGGCCACTGCCAGGTCCTCGTCCAGCATGCTGATCACCGACAGGAGGTGCAGGATCACACCCGCGCCATGGTGGTGGGGCAGGTCGACCGAGACCACCTCGACCTCGGGCAGCAGCTCGCGCAGGGCGGCGATGCCCTCGTCGTTCGTCCGGTAGGAGCGCCCCACGACCAGCGTGCGCTCGTCCAGCCACAGGAGGTCCCCTCCTTCCGCGGTGGCCGGCTCCTCGAGCCGGCCGATGATCGGAACGCCGGCCGCCTCGAGGTCCGCGGCGACCGCCTCGGGCTCGTCCCGTCGCCCCGCCTTCCCCGGACGCAGGACGATCGCCCCGCGCTCGGTCACGATCGCCACGTCGCACGCGTAGATCGCGTCGCAGTTGCCCGGCACGCGCGTCGTCCCCAGGACCACCTCGACCCCGGCCGCCTCCAGCGCGGCCACGTACCCCTCGTGCTCCCGGACCATCCGGTCGAGGTCCGGCTCGCTCCGCCAGCCGAGCTCCTCCCACCCCGCCGTCTCCATCGGCGGGCGGACCAGCACGCGCTTCAGCGGAGCCGTGGCCGAGGTCGCTCCGTAGCTCACGCCGCGATGATAGGGCTTGACCCGGGAGCGGGCCGCCCCCACACTCCCGACGAGCAGAGGGAGGGAGATCGGATGTCCATCGCGCAGGGACCGAGCTGGGGCGGCAACCGGATGCGGAACGTCCTCGCCGGCACGGCGATCCTCGAGCTCGTACTCGGCGTGGGGTTCCTGATCGCCGGACGCTCCGCGGGCGCCGGGGCCACCGGGCTGACCGTGACGGGGGCCATCCTCGCCGCCACCGGCCTCCTGCTCCTCCTCTGGGCCCGCTCGGTGGGCACGTCCCAGCGTCGCGCCCAGCAGATCGTCGCCACCGGGCTTCCGGGGACGGCCACGATCGAGTCCTTCCGCCAGACGGGCGTCGCCCTCAACGAGATCAACCCCCAGGTGGAGATGGACCTCGAGGTCCACGTCGAGGGCCGGGACCCGTACATGGTGAAGAAGAAGGAGTTCATCCCCGGGGCGATGGTGGGGATCCTCACCTCGGGGGCCGCCCTGCCGGTGAGGGTGGATCCGGACGACCTCTCCCAGGTGGTGGTCCTCTGGGGAGCCCAGGACGCCTCGGCCGCCCAGGGCACGGACCCGGTGGAGCTCCAGCGCCAGATCGACGAGCGGCGGGCCAAGGTCCGCGAGAACCCCCTCCCCGCCACGGCCAGGTTCCGCAAGGCCAAGGACACGGGCGTCCGGGTCGGCGACTACCGGATCATGGAGATCGAGGTCCAGATCGAGGTGGACGACGGTCGGCCCCCGCACGTGGACTCGGGACACGCCGCGGTCCCGTCTGCCGTCGCCGACCGCGTCCGCCCGGGGCTGGAGCTCCCCGCTCAGATCCGCCGGGACGACCCCAACCTCTTCTTCGTCGACTGGGACCAGGTCCCGACCCTCTAGAACGCGTCCTCGAAGACGTGCACCCGGGCCCCGCGCCGCCCCAGCACCACGCTGGCCACGTCGAACCGGCAGGCCTGCGGCCCGGTCCCCGTCGCCAGGAGGAAGGCCTCGGCCACCGCCCGGACCTTCCGCTGCTTGGCCGGGGTCACCGCGTCGAAGGGGCCGGCCAGCGCCGAGGCCCGCGCCTTCACCTCGCAGAAGACGAGCGTCCCGCCCCGCTCCACGACGAGATCGAGCTCACCCACACGGGATCGCCAGTTGCGGGCCACGAGCCGGTAGCCGCGCTCCCAGTACCAGCCCCAGGCCGCCCGCTCGCCCTCGTGCCACACGCGGTCCCTGCTCCGCATGCGCGAAGCATGCCGCGAGGGTCCGACACGAACGTCAGTCGCCGGTGGGGGGCTCTGGCTTCGAGATCTCCTCGATGTTGACGTCCTGGGTGGTCAGCACCCGGACCCGCTCCACGAAGCGAGCGGGCCGGTGCATGTCCCACACCCAGGCGTCCGTGAGGTTGATCTCGATGAGGAACTCGCCCGACTCGGTGTGGCGGGTGACCTCGACCTCGTTGGCGAGGTAGAAGCGGCGGTCCGTCTCGACGACGTAGCGGAACATCGGGAGCACGTCCCGGTACTCCCGGTAGAGCTGGAGCTCCATCTCGGTCTCGTAGCGCTCGAGCTCTTCGCCGCTCATCGAACCTCCCCCTCGTCGCCATTATGCGCCTCGAACCGGGGGAAGAGCGAGGCCTGCCCGACACCCTTGAACGACAGCCGGTGGATCGGCGTGGGGCCGTACCGCTCCAGGGCCCACCAGTGCCTGCGGGTGCCGTAGCCTCGATTCGTATCGAAGCCGTAGGCCGGGAAGCGGCGATGGTACCGCTCCATCGTCCGGTCCCGGGTCACCTTGGCCACGATCGACGCGGCGGCGACGGTCCCGTTCAGCGCGTCCCCCCCCTTCATCGCCAGGCACGGGACGTCCATCCTCCCCACGGGGAACCCGTCGGTCAGGACGTACTCCGGCTCGAGATCGAGGGTGCGGATCGCCCGGCGGAGCAGCCGCAGGTTCGTCCGGTGGAGGCCCTCGCGGTCGATCCGCCCCGGCATCGCCCTGCACACGGCCACGGCCAGCGCGGCCTCGAGGATCCTCGGGTAGACGGTGACGCGCTGGAGCGGCGTCAGGAGCTTGGAGTCGTGAACCCCATCGAGGTCGAAGTCCTCCGGGAGGATCACCGCGGCGGCGACGAGCGGGCCCGCGAGCGCCCCGCGCCCCGCCTCGTCCACGCCCGCGAGGAGCCGGAACCCCCGCTCGCGCAGACGCTGCTCGTACCGGTTCTTCAGTCTCCCTCGCCGAGCCACTCGAACCTCGAGGGGGGCCAGAGGATCACGAACGCCTTCCCCACGATCTTCTCCCTCGGGACCGGCCCCACCGCCGGGGACCTGGAGTCCTGCGAGTTGGCTCGATTGTCGCCCATCATGAAGTACGTGTCAGGCGGAACGGAGTATGGGCCGAAGTCGGAGCGGTCGCGGTTCCGCACCAGGTACGGCTCCCGGATCCGCTGACCGTTGACGAAGACTCGGCCCCCGCGCACTTCTATGGTGTCGCCGGGGATCGCGATCACCCGCTTGATGAAGTCCTTGTTGGGATCCACCGTGAACCCCAGGCCCTCGGTGATCCAATGCCACACGGCCGCAAAGGGGTTCCGGTCCTCCTCCTGGAGGTTGGGGTTCTCGAAGACGACGATCTCCCCTCGATCCGGGTCACGGATGTTGAAGATCAGCTTGTTGACGAGCACTCGGTCGCCGTTGCGCAGCGTGGGGACCATCGACTCAGATGGGATGTAGAAGGCCTGGACGAGGAACGTCTTGAT
>DASUTZ010000280.1:0-2207 GCA_036374295.1 Actinomycetota bacterium | reverse complement strand
GCGGTGGCGCTGCGCAGCGCGTGCGAGGAGATCGGCGGGGGGACGCCGTCCACGAAGGGGTCCCTGTGACCACCTCGGTGGCGATCCTCGACTACGGCTTCGGGAACCTGAGGTCCGTCCAGCGCGCGGTGGAGCGCGTCGGCGGCGCGGGCCTTGTGACCTCCGACCCGGACGAGGCCCGCGCCGCCGACGCATTCGTCGTCCCCGGCGTGGGAGCCTTCGCCGCCTGCGTGGCAGGGCTCCGGAACGCGGGACTGGACGGTCTGGTGCGCGAGATCGTCGACTCGGGGCGCCCGGTGCTGGGCGTGTGCCTCGGGATGCAGGTCCTCTTCGATTGGGGCGAGGAGGGACCCGCCGACGGGCTCGGGATCCTCAGGGGCAAGGTCCGCCGCCTTCCCCAAGGGCTGACTGTGCCCCACATGGGCTGGAACGAGGTGCGCTGGAGCGCAGCGCATCCGCTTACCGAGGGCATCCCGGACGGCACCCGCTTCTACTTCGTCCACTCCTACGTCTGCGACCCCGAGGAGGAGGTCACGGTGGGGGTCACGGACTACGGGGGGCCCTTCGCCGCGGCCGTGGGCCGAGAGAACGTGTTCGCCACGCAGTTCCACCCCGAGAAGTCCGGCGAGCCCGGCCTACGGATCTACGCGAACCTCGTCGAGGCGGCTGCGTGATCGTCATCCCCGCGATCGACGTGCGGGAGGGGAAGGTCGTGCGCCTCCGACACGGCCGCCTCCAGGAGATGATCGTGTACGCCGACGACCCCGTGGAGACCGCTCGCGGCTACGCGGCGGACGGTGCGCGGCAGGTCCACGTCGTGGACCTCGATGCCGCGTTCGGCGTCGGCGACAACCGCGCGGTGATCGCCGAAGTGGCGCGGGAGGCGGGCGTCCCCATCCAGGTCGGAGGCGGCCTGCGCAGCCTCTTGCTGATCGAGGGGGTCCTGGCGGTGGGGGCGTCCAGGGTCGTGCTGGGCACGGAGGCCATCCTGGACCCGGCGTTCCTGGCGGAGTGCGTGGAGCGGTACGGGCAGCGCGTGGTCGTTGCCCTCGACACCGATGGGGACGTGGTCAAGGTCCGGGGCTGGACGGAGCCCGCGGGGTCCTTCGACGAGATCCTGGAGCGCCTGGTCCGTGCCCGGGTCCCCCGCCTGCTGGTCACGGCGATCGCCCGCGACGGGACCCTGGAGGGTCCCGATCTAGACCTCTACCGGAGGTTAAGCCCTCTGGGGGTCCCCGTCCTGGCCTCGGGCGGTGTGAGCTCCCTGGAGGATCTGCGGCGCCTGGCTCGAGCCGGAGTCGAGGGTGCGGTGGTGGGGAAGGCCCTGTACGAAGGGCGCTTCACGTTGAGGGAGGCGATCGAGGTGCCGGTGTGACCCTCGCTCGGAGGCTGATGCCCTGCCTGGACGTGGAGGCGGGCCGCGTGGTGAAGGGCACCCGCTTCGTCGACCTCCGCGATGCGGGCGACCCCGCGGAGCTCGCGGCCCGCTACGACGCGGAGGGCGCGGACGAGCTCGTGTTCCTCGACATCACGGCCTCGGTCGAGGGCCGCGGGGCGATGCTCGACGTCGTGGCCCGAGCGGCCGATCAGATCTTCATCCCCCTCACGGTGGGCGGCGGGGTCCGCACCGAGGAGGACGTCAACGCCCTGCTCCGGGCCGGGGCCGACAAGGTCGGGCTCAACACCCACGGGGTCCGCGAGCCGGAGCTGCTGGCCCGCTGCGCAGACCGCTTCGGGACGCAGTGCATGGTGATCGCGATCGACGCGAAGCGCCGGAACGGCGGCTGGGAGGTCGTCGTCGAGGGCGGCCGCACGCCCACCGGCCTCGACGCCGTGGCGTGGGCCGCGCGGGCCACGGCCGATCTGGGCGCCGGCGAGGTTCTCCTCACGTCGATCGACCGCGACGGCACCGGGGACGGCTACGACCTGGAACTGCTTCGGGCCGTGGCCGACGCGGTCGAGGTCCCGGTGGTGGCCAGCGGCGGGGCCGGCGAGCTGGTGCACTTCGCTCGGGCCTTCACCGAGGGTCACGCCGACGCCGTCCTGGCCGCGTCCCGCTTCCACTTCGGCGAGTTCACCGTGCCCCAGGTGAAGGAGTACCTCGCTGCCCGAGGGATCCCCGTGCGCGGATGACCGAGCGAGCCGTGGACTCGATCGCCGACCTCGCGTACGACGAGCGGGGCCTTATCGCGGCGGTCGTGCAGGAC
>DASUTZ010000279.1:0-4983 GCA_036374295.1 Actinomycetota bacterium | reverse complement strand
CCCGTAGATCTGGAGGGTTCCTCGCAGCAGGGTGGCCTCCAGGTTGGTCCACGAGCTCGTGGCTTCGTCCCACCGCGCCAGCTGGGTGGCGTGGGCCGCGTAGCGGAGCAGGATCGTGGCGCTGGGCGGGTCCTCGGCGGGGTCACCCTCCGCGAACTCCAGCGGCTCCCCCGACGGCACGTAGACGACCTCGGCCTCGTACGCGTTGGAGTCGAACCGGAGCCCGGTCGGCGGCGGCCCGAGGCCGGCCGGATCCACGGGCGTCAGCGTCCCCACCACCGCGCGCTGACCCTCGGGGACGACTACATCCTCGGTGAGGATCGAGATCTGCGCTTGGCCGTCGGCGGTGATGACCGTGATCGCTCCTCCCTCCTCGAGCGGGGCACGGGAACGGCCGTCGAGGGGCTGCTGGTTGCCCTGCTCGAACCCGGGCGGAGGGGTCACCCATCGGTACTCCACCGGGGCGAGGCCGTCGAAGAGCGGCAGCACCGGCCGTCCCCCCGCGAGGAGGGCGGCGGCCACCAGCAGGTACGCCCCGGCAGCGGCGAGGCCCCAGCGAAGCCTCATCATGCGATCGGGATGGGCACGATGGGGCTCGTGGCCAGGTCCGGGGGCCAGACCACCTCGCGCTCCTGCTCGTCGACCCACTCCCAGATCACGCTCGTGGCCCGGAGGTTGACGCCGGCGCGCGGGTCGCCCCCCGGGGCGAACCGGAGGCCGCTGCCGTTGGGCAGCGAGCCCAGCGGGAGGTCCGCGGCCAGCGCGGCCTCCGCGACCTCCTCGGCCGTGGCCGAGCCGGTCCCGGGAAGGACGTGACGGAACAGCGCCCACGCTCCCGAGAACCCGGAGAGGGCGGGCACCGGCATCGGCTCGTCCCAGCGACGCTCGTACTCGCGGTTGGCCCACTCGAGGGCCCCGGCCGCGTCCGGTCGGAGGTCGGCGGCCTCCATCACCTCGCCGTTCGGCTTGTCGGAGGCGAAGAGCCCCACGGCGTCCTCGCCCAGCGCCGCCGCGAACTCCCGCATGCAGTACGAGGAGGAGGTCCCCACGCTCGCCACGAGCGGGAGGCCCTGCCGCACCATCTCCTTGCGGAGCTCCACGCCGTCTTCGAGGTAGGCGGAGACGACGAGCACGTCCACGCCGGCCCGGCCGATCCTCCGGACGAGGCGCTCGCCGTCGAGCGTGGCGAGGTCGTAGGGGAAGGTGCCGGCCAGCGGCAGCCCGGCCTCCTCGATCGTCTCGGCGGCGCCGAGGCCCACGGAGCGACCGTAGACGTCGTCGACGTAGAGGACGCCCCAGTCGAGCGTGCGGGGATCCTCGCCCATCATCGGGAGCAGCTGCTCATCGAGGAAGCGCACCCCCTCGTCCCCGAGCGAGCCGCCCATCGAGACGAGTCGGAAGAACCGCTCCCCGGCGCGGACGCCGTCCTCGATCTCGCCCACGGCCCCGGTCTCCCAGAAGACGAGGTCGAGGTCCGACGCCACCTTGGCCGCCTTCGTCGAGATCGTGCTGCCGTAGCTGCCCAGGATCACCTCGGCCCCGTCGGCCGCCGCGGCGCGCACCGCGAGCGGCGCCCCCTCGGCGCTCTCGGCCGGCTGGACGCTGAGCCGCACGAGACGGCCGTTCACGCCCCCCTCGGCGTTGATCCGCTCCACCGCCAGCCGGACCCCGCGGAACTCCTCGATCCCCCCGATCCCCTGACTGCCGGCCGTGGGGTAGACGGCGCCCACCACGAGCGGGTCCGACCCCGAGGCCGGGGCGCACGCCGCCGCGAGCAGCAGCAGGGCGACGATTCGGTGCATCTTCATCCTCCTCATGCGTAGGCGAGCACGTTGGCGAGGGCGTGGGTCGCGGCCGGCGCGGTCCAGGTCCCGGTCGCCCACCGCTGCCAGCCGAGCAGCAGGCCGGCGGCCAGGTCGAGCGCCAGCGCGTCGGGCCCGTACAGCGGCAGGTGGACGAGCGCGAACGCCGCCGCCGAGACGAGGATGGCCACCGCGGGCCCGCGGGCCGCCAGCCATCCGTACAGGTACCTGCGGAAGAATGCCTCCTCGGCCACCGAAGCGAGGACGGAAACCCCGACCGGCAGGGGGGCGAAGGCCAGGGGCACGGTGGCGGCTCGAGCCACCAGCGCCATGGCCAGCGCCCCGATCGCGACCGCGGCCACCCAGGTCGGGGCTCGAGCGGGCCGGTCCCGGGCCGGGACGGGGAGCGCGAGCCCCGCCACGCCCAGGGCGGCGACCACGACGACCGCCTCCACGCCCGGCGACCGCAGGGCGAGTGCCGCGAGGCCGGCGCCGGCCACGAACGCAGCCCCCCTGGGCGCGCGGGTCGAGGAGCGGGGTTCAGCGATCACTCGACCTGGAAGGTTACCGTCGTGATGACGCGCGGGAGGAAGAACCCGTGGTCGGCGGCGACGAACTCCGCCTCCAGGATGTGCATCCCGGGCTCCAGCTGACCCCCCTCCGCGAGCTCGGCCAGGTTCTCGTCCAGGCCGCCCAGGAGCGTCACGGTCTCCCCGTCCAGCACGAGGTGGATGTGCCCCTGGTCGCCGCGGAGGTCCGTGGAGACCTCCTCGAGGATCTCGGCGTTCTCCAGCTCGAGCCGCACCGGCACGTCGTCGGGCGGATACACGGCGCCGGGCTGGGGTTCCACGATCGTCAGCTCGGCGGGAGAGCTGGGCCGCTCCGCCGTCGTCTCGGCCGCGTCCGGGGTCGGCGTCTCCTCGGTCCCGCTGCCCGTGCAGGCGGCGAGCACCATGGCGGCGGCCAGCGCCGCGAGTCTCATCCTCACTCGATCTCCTCCTCGAAGGTCGCGGTCAACACGGTACCGTCTTGGGCCGTCGCCTCGGCGGTGAACGACCAGGCTCCCGCCTCGAGCTCCGCCGACGCTACGAAGTGCCCTTCGGTCAGGCGCCGGGGCTCGAGCTCGATCGGGTCTCCGCCCTCGAGCGCGGCCCGGATCGTGATGTCCTCCATCGGCAGCTCGCCGCCCTCGGGCGTGAAGAACGTGTAGTGGACCTCGTTGGAGCCGGCGGCGCCCGGGTCCACGTAGGCCTGGACGGTGCGTCCCTCGCCGAGCGGGATCACGTAGATGTCGGGCTGTCCGGGGCCGCCATCGATCACCTCGATCTCGGGCTCGGCCCCCTTCGTCTCCAGCCCGAGCTCCAGGCGGACGGAGTCGGCCGGCTGCTGGATCAGCACGCCGATGCGCCACGTCCCGGCGACCGAGACGTTCGTGCCCTCCCCCCGCCACAGGCCGGGCTCCACCTCGTCCAGCTCGAGCTCGGTGGTCCCGACGTCGCCGCGGTCGGGCATCGAGAACCGGAGCGAGACGGCGGTGGCCTCCACCGGCTCGCCGGTGTCGTAGTCGGAGATCCGGGCCTGGAACGCGTTGGGGCCGGGCGTGCCCGGCGTGGCGGTGAGCCGCATCCGGACCGTCGTGGCGAAGTCGGACCCCTCCACGACCACCCGCTCCGGCGCGGCGGCGACCTCCTCTTCCTCCTGCAGCTGGGAGGGGGGCACGAGCCCGGCCATCAGCCCGGTGAGCCCGAACACGCCGACGGCCATGGCGAGCTCGCCGCTCATCGTCCGGCGGAGCGTGGGCAGCCGCCCTCGGGGGATGAGGCGGAAGCGGTTGTAGGCGCCTAGCGCCAGCATGCCCCCGAAGAGGGCGCTCTTCCCCACGGCCGCGAGCCCGAAGCCGGTGTTGAAGAGGTCGCCGAGCGAGCCCACCTCGCTCCAGGCGCGCAGGAAGCCCGTGAGAGCGACGAACACGATCGCCCACGTCGCGATGCTGGAGAAGCGAGCGGCCGCCGGGGCCCGGGTCTCCGGGTCGGCCCCCACGAGCCCCACAAGCAGCCAGGCCAGGCCGCCCACCCAGACGCCCACGGCCACGATGTGGATCCACTGCACGCCGACGGCCAGAACCGCGTTCCTCCCCGCCCCGGCGTGCCCCGCATAGGCGTGCACGAGCATCGCGGCCAGCGTCGTGGCGCCGAGCGCCCCCCACGCGACGCGGCCGGGTCTCGCCAGCGCCGCCGCCCCCACGATCCCCGCAGCGACGAGGGCCTCGGCTCGGACCAGCAGGATCGTCCCTCGGTCCGACCCGAGGAGCGAGCCGAGGCCGATGTCGGCGGCGCTTGCCTCGGCGACCACCATGGCCACGAGCCCGAGCGCTCCCACGGTCCAGCCGATCGCGAGCAGCCACACCGCCCAACGGACGCGGCCGGGGAACAGGAAGAGGCCCCCCATGGCGGCGCCGAGCAGGAGGACGAGCCCCCAGTAGAAGCCCCAGCGCCCGCCCACCGAGAGCGGCGTCGGGCTCGGGTACTCGACCTGCGTCGAGTCTCCCGACGGCGTCACCTCCGAGGCGGCCACGCCCACGCCGAACGTGAACGCTCCCGCCGTCGTGTGTCCGTCCACGCGGGAGAGCACGCGCCACGAGACGGAGTACACGCCGTCCGAAAGATCCTGCGGGAGGGCCAGGCGGACCTCCCGCTCGGTACCCAGGCGCTCCAGCTCGCCCGCGTCGACCTCGGCGCCCTGGGAGTCCACCACCGAGACCGAGGAGAGCCCGAGGTCCAGCGGCTCGCTGAAGGAGAGGAGGATCTCCTCAGGGGCCGTCCCGAGCAGCTCCCCGTCCCCAGGCGACGACGACTCGAGCAGCGCATGGCCGCTCGCGCCGGGAGCCGTGAGCACGATCCCCAGGGCGATCATCCCGGCGAGCAGGAGCGCTCTCCCCATCCGTCTAGGCCCCGGCCCTCCGGAGCGCCATGCCGCCGACGACCAGGCCCGCGACGAGCGCCACGCCCCCGACGATCAGCGCGATCATCGCCAGCGTGCGCGCCTCCGCCGCAGGGTCCTCCTCCTCTCCGGCCGGCTCCTCCGCGGCGATCGACTGCTCGAGCGAGGTGATGCTCTCGTTCAGCCTCGTCGTCTCCTGCTCCAGGCGCTCGGCGACCTCGGCCACGGTCGGGTCCTGGGC
>DASUTZ010000278.1:0-6664 GCA_036374295.1 Actinomycetota bacterium | reverse complement strand
GTGGTAGAGCGACCCGGGCTGCTTGGGGAACGGCACGGTGTCGCTCCGTCCCTTGTGGTGGACCTCGAAGAAGCCCTCCTCGATGTCGATGTCCGGCGTGCCGTACTCGCCCATGGTTCCGAGCTTGACGAGGTGGGCGTCAGGGGTGATGTCCCGCATCGCGAACAGCACGTTCAGGGTCCCGATCACGTTGTTGTACTGCGTGAAGACGGCGTGGGCGCGGTCGCGCATCGAGTAGGGGGCCGAGGGCATCTCGCCGTAGTGCACGATCGCCTCGGGGCGGAAGGTGAGGACGACGCGCTCCAGGGTCTCCCAGTCGGTGACGTCCCCCTCGGTCACGCCGATGTGCTTCCCGGTCACCTCCTCCCAGGCCCGGGCCCGCTCCGGGAGCGAGCCCAGGATCGGCGTCAGCGAGTCGGTCCCCGCCTCGGCGTGGGCCCGCCGGCGCAGGTAGCTGTCCACGGTGTGGACCTCGTGCCCGCGCTGGGAGAAGTGCAAGGCGGTGGGCCAGCCCAGGTAGCCGTCTCCGCCGAGGATCAGGATGCGCATGCCGCGTGCCTCCAACAGTGGGGAACGTCTCATTGTAGTCATCGGGCCCGGGCCCGGGACGTGTCCGGGTTGTTCTGCGACAATCGGCTCGTGCACCCCCGAACCCTCCTCGTGGCCGCTTGGGCCGTGCCCGCGGCAGCCCTCGTGGCCTCCGCGGTGGCCGCGTTCGTCGCCGGCTGGATCGCCGCCGCCGTGGTCGGCGTCGCGGTGCTGGTCCTGGGGGCGGCCCTCGTGGCCTCGCTCCGTCCGCGTCCCACGGATCTGGGCCGCCGCCGGGTGCTCGCCGGCCTCGGGATCGCGGGGATCGGCGCGGTGGCGGGAGGCTCGGCCGTCGGGAGAGCCCTCAGCGCGCTGGAGCCCGAGCCCGCGCCGGGGCCCGTCCTGCGAGGCATGGCGCGCCGCCTGGGCGGCCCCGCAATGCGGAGCGTGCTCCGCGGCTACCATCCCCAGCGGTCGGGGGACCTCCAGCTCATCCTCCAGCCGTTCAACACCTCGAACTACCCGCACGAGTCGAGGAGCCTCGTGCCCGACGACCCGCGAAGCAGCCATTCGCTGGTCTGGGGCTACACCGATCGTGTCCCGATCGTCGTGTACGCGCCCAGCTTGGTCGAGCCCCAGGACCGTACCGAGGAGGCGACGCTGGCCGACCTGGCCCCGACGACGGCGCGCCTGATGGGCCTCGATGCGTCGTTCCCCGACGGCGAGCCGCTGCCGGGCATCGAGGCGCCCGCGCGGCCGCCCAAGGTGATCGTGACCTTCGTGATCGACGGTGGGGGATGGAACGTCCTCCAGAAGTGGCCGGACGCGTGGCCCACGCTGGCTCGGCTGGCCCGGGACGGCGCCCTGTACCGGAACGGCTACATGGGCTCGTTTCCCAACGTCACCGCCTCGGCCCACGCCACGATCGGGACCGGGGCGTTCCCTCGAGCCCACGGGATCTCCGGGCACCACGTGCGGGCCGGGCGAGGGACCCAGCCGGCGCTCGGGGAGCTGGGCGCCGCGGACCCGTCGCGGATCCTCGTCCCCACCTTGGCCGACTTCTGGGCCGAGGAGATGGGCGGCCGGGCCTGGATCGGCGAGATCGGCTACCAGGTGTGGCACCTCGGGATGATCGGGCGAGGAGGGGAGCGGCCCGTGGCCGTGTACTGGGACGAGGTGGGGAACGACTGGGCCGTCCAGAATCCCGACCTGTACCGCATGCCCGCCGAGGTGCCGTCCCGCGCGGCCCTTACGGATCGGATGCGCCGCTACTTCGGCCCCGAGCGCGGGGCGGAGCGCGATCGCGAGGGCGGGAAGGCGATCTGCTGCGACCCGCCGATCGTCGAGCATCAGGGCGACCTGCTCGAGGCCGCGCTGCGCGTGGAGCCGATCGGGGAGAGCGGCGTCACGGACCTCCTCTACATCAACTACAAGGCTCCCGACTATGCGGGGCACGTCTCGAACATGCTCGATCAGCACGAGCGCGTCGCCCTCCAGGCGGTGGATCGCGACCTGGAGAGGCTCGTGACCATGCTCGAGCGGCGGTTTCGTCCGGGGGAGTGGGCGCTCATCGTCACGGCCGATCACGGGCAGTGTCCGCTGATCGAGGATGCGGGGGGCGTCCGTCTCGATCTCGTGCAGCTGTCGGAGGACCTGGAGGGGGAGCTCGACGGCGGCACGGTCGTCGGCATCCGCCCGTCCGAGGTCTTCCTCGACGCCGACCGCGCCGCCGTCGAGCGGCTGGCGGCCTCCCTCGCCGGCTACCGCTACGGCGAGAACGTAGGGCCGTACGTCCCCGAGGAGGCCGTGCTCGAGGAGCGGATGGACCGGCGCCACTTCGCCGCGGTGCTCCCGGGGTCGTTCATCGGGGGCCTCGACGAGGCAGAGGTCGCCGCGTTCGGCAGTGGTCGGTTCCCGCAGGCCGATCCGGGGATTCCACCCCGAAGCATGGTGGAAGGCTGACCGTGCTTCGAGCCGCCCGGGTCCTGGCCGCCCTCCTGATCGTGGCCGCGGGATGCACGGGAGGGCTCGAGGACCCCGTCCCCGACGACGCGCCGACGATCCCCGCGATGCTCCGGGCGCTGGGTGCCGACCCCGTCCGTCAGCTGGCCCGTGGGTACGTCCCCGAGCGCTCGGGCGACGTCGTCCTGGTGCCGGCGCCGGGCAGCACCGTGGCCCAGTGGCCGGGCGGCCTCCGCAGCCCCGCCGACCCTCGGACGACGCACGGGGCGCCCTGGGACTACATCGCCCGCGTGCCGATCATCCTCCGCGGCCCGGGCCACGTGCCGGCAGGCGCCGCGCCGGATCGGCCGGTGGACGTAGCCGACATCGCTCCAACGATCGCGGACCTGCTCGCGTTCGAGTGGGAGGCACCCGACGCACGCTCGCTGGAGGAGGCCCTGCTCCCGGACCGCGATCCGCTCAGGGTGATCACGCTCGTCGTGCACGACGGCGGCGGGTGGAACGTCCTGGAGCGGTGGCCGGACGCCTGGCCCTTCCAGCGCGGCCTCGCCGCCGAGGGGACCATCTTCGTGAACGCGACGGTGGGGTCGGCGCCGCCGATCACCGCGCCGATCCACGCCAACATGGGGACCGGGACCTACCCGCGGACCCACGGGATCGCCGAGAACACGGGGCGTCTCCCCGACGGTTCGCTCGGAGAGCTCTTCTTCCACGAGGCGTGGCACCTGGGGATGATGAGCCGCGGCACGCGTCACCCCGGAGGCGATCAGGACGTTGCCGTGCTGTGGGACCACCGCGAGACCGACGACCTCTTCACGAACGAGGAGGTCTACAGGATGCCCGAGTACCTCCGGGGCCGGGAGGCGCTCGAGGAACGGGTCCACGAGCTCGACCTCGCGGACGGGACCGCCGACCGCCGATGGAAGCAGGCCGACCTCGACGACATCTTCTTCATCCCCGCCACCCCCGCCTTCGTCGAGTACCAGACCGACCTCGTTCTGGAGATGATCGACCGGGAGAGGATCGGGACCGACGACGTGACCGACCTCCTGTTCGTGGAGCTGAAGCCGAGCGACAACGCGGGCCACCTGTGGAACATGGAGTCCCCGATGTTCGAGGAGGTGCTCCGGGCGCAGGACCGCGCGGTGGAGCGCATCGTGGGAGCGCTCGACGAGCGGGTCGGTCCGGACCGGCACGTCGTGATCGTGAGCGCCGACCACGGGCAGTCGCCCCGTCCAGACGTCGCCGGCGGCCTCCGGATCGATCGCTTCCAGGTGCAGGAGGCGCTCAACGACGCCTTCGGAGCCGAGGTGGTGGAGGCTGTGCACCCGGACGACCTGTACCTCCGCTGGGACGTCCTCGGTGAGATCGGGGCCACGGCCGAGGACGTGGCCCGGGTGGCGGCTTCGCTCCGCTTCGACCAGGTGGCCCCCGAGGGCACCGACCTGGAGGCCCTCCCCGAGGAGGTGGCGGCCGCCCGACCCTTCGCCGCCGCGATCCCGGTCCGGCGGCTCGTCGAGCTGAGCGAGGAGGAGATCGCCGCGCTGGGGGCGGGGGCCTTCCCGGAGGCCGACCTGACGTCGCCGCCGGACCTGGCCCGGCTCCTTACACGTTGAGGTAGGGCTGGGACGGGCGAGGGACAGCCTTCACCGAGGCGGCGTCCACGACGACTCCGTCCGGTAGTGGATAGAGCGTTCCCCGGACCCGCACCCACTCGTCCTCCTCGAACGCCCCGGGGGCAGCGCCCACCACCCGGACCTGGACGCTGAGCGCGTCGGCCACGCAGCACGAGACGAGGAACCGGGTCAGCACGAACTCGTCGGCGGGCGTTCCCTCCCGCCTTACGACGAATCCCACGAACGAGACCTCGCTGCCGGCGCGCTCGGTCAGGGCGTCCGCCGCCGTCTGGGACCACATCGCGCCGGCCACGTCCACGAGCGTCACCTCACCAGACGAGGGGTCGCCCGCCGGCGTGACGAAGCCCGCGCTCGCCGAACGGCGGGAGGCGGCGTAGGAACCGAGCGCTGCGGGCGGGAGAACCAGCACCGCCACGACCGGCAGGAGCACGAGCGCGAGCCCCCACGTGTCGCGGACGGCCAGCGGCTCCGCGCGCTCGGTCCTCGCGGTGAGGAGACGTCCCAGGGCGGCGGCGGTGAGGAGGACCGCTCCCACGGGCACGACCCAGAAGACGCGAGATGAGAGGTAGAGCGCCCAGCGGCCGGTGACGAGGAGGAACCAGAAGACCCCCGCCCACGCGGCCAGCGCGAGGCCGACGGCGACCCGGGTCGAGCTCAGCCGCCTCATCCGGCCAGCACCTCCACCCAGAGGGCGCCGGCCAGCGTCACGGCGGCCACCACCGCCACGACCGTCCGCAGGAACCCGCGGCTGAACGTCCCCGCGTAGAGGAACCCGAGCTTCGCGTCGACCATCGGCCCGAACACCAGGAAGGCCAGCTGCGCCCCCGCGCCGAACTGCACGAACGACGCGGCGACGAAGGCGTCCGACTCGGAGCAGAGCGAGAGGATCCCGGCCAAGGCCATCATGGCCACGACGTTCAGGACGGGGGTCTCGGCCACCGTCCCGATGATCCCCTGGGGCACGAACGTCTGGAGGGCCGAAGCCACCGCGGCCCCGATCACGAGGTAGCGACCGAGCATGACGAAGTCGGAGGAAAGATGGGCGAAGTAGGCCGGCCACCGCCGGGCGAGCGGTTCCCCGGGCTCGTGGTGGTCCTCGGGGGCGCGCAGCAGCTGCCGCTTCCGCTTCCGGGCCACGACCCATCCGACCGCGAGGGCCACGACGAGGCCCAGGATCGCCCGGCCCCCGACCATCACCCACAGGACGTCACGACCTCGGTAGGCGACGGCCGTGGCCACGAGCACGACGGGGTTGAGGATCGGCGCGGCCAGCATGAAGGTGATCGCGGCCGCCGGCGTCAGGCCCTTGACCACGAGCCGCCGGGCCACGGGGACCGACCCGCACTCGCAGACGGGGAAGGCGAAGCCCCCCAAGCCGGCCACCGGCATCTGGACCGGGCCCGGCAGGCGCGCCAGGCGGGCGAAGAGCCGCGCCGGCACGAAGACCTCAATCGCGGCGGAGACGATCGCTCCCAGCAGGATGAAGGGGAAGGCCTCCACGAGGAGCGAGGCCCAGACGAGGAGGAAATTCCTGACCGGAGGGAGGCCGGCGGCGTCGAGGAGCCGCAAGATCGTTCCGGTCGCGATGAGGACGAGGAGGAGCACGAGGCCCCCGCGCCACGCGGGACGTCGCTCGCCGGGGAGGCGGAGGCGAGGCTCCTCGATCACGGTCATCAGCAGTACCTCCCGAACTCAACGGCGCGGCCCCCGAAGACGTCGGCGAACATCGGGCCGCCGCTCGTCGCCCGGATCCCGCGCAGGGCCCGGATCGCGTCCTCCTGGCTGGCGTCCCCCTCCACGAGCACGTCCTGATCGAGGAAGAGCCCGCCCACCGCCACGGCCTCGGTCAGGCCGGCGGCACTGGCGCCCTCCACTTCGGCCCGGATTCGGTCGGCGTCCATCGCCTCCTGGGTCGTCAGCGGTCCGGTGGAGGTGACCACGATCGCGGTCGAGGGAGGGACGGCCTGGACGATTCTCTGTAGAGCCCGATCCATCGCCGGCACGCGGTCGTGCATCACCACGGCGAGCAGGTCGGGCACGTCATCGGCGCCGTATCCCCCGGCCAGGAGGTCCGCAGCCGCGTCGGCCTGGCGGACCGCCCGATCCTCTAGCACGACGTCGTCCTCATCGGTTCGCAGATGCCAGTCCTTTCCGATCACGCCCCGGTCAAGAGCGCTCGTGCCGACCAGGCCCACGAACGGACGCAGCCCCAGGACCTCGTCGAGGTCGTCCCCGAGGGCAGCGATCACCGAGTACGGGGCGCCCCGTCCCCAGGCGGGGACGGCCTGGCCCTCCTCGTTCCGTACGGTGCTGCCGGTGATGCCGTGCTCGCGGGGGAGTCCTCCGGTGCCGATCGTGGTGAGGACCGCCGTGGGGTCGAGGGGGAGCGATCCGACGCGCGCGTCCAGCGTGCCCGCAGCCTCCCGAAGGAGGCGCCGGAGCGTGGGCCACGCGGCCGGACTCGCCTCGAGGTCGTCGGAGCCGACGCCCTTCCAGACCACGAGGACGACCAGGCGGGCGGGACCGCCGGCGGCCAC
>DASUTZ010000277.1:0-6851 GCA_036374295.1 Actinomycetota bacterium | reverse complement strand
CATGGCGGCGTGCACCCTCGTCTTCACCGTTCCCAAGGGGATCCCTCGCTCCTCCGCGATCCTCGACTGCGTGTAGCCCCTGAAGTACATCAGCTCCAGCGCCTCGCGCTGCTCGGGAGGGAGCTCGGACAGGGCCTCCCGAACCTCCCGACGGCGGTCGACCAGGTCCGCTTCCTCGACCACCGCCTCACTCCAGTCTTCGTCCGGCAGGGGCGCCCGGTTCACCTTCCGTTCGCGCTCCCGCAGGCGCTCCTCGCGGCGAACCGCGTCCACGGCTCGATGGTGCACGAGCGAAAGGAAGAACGAGCGGAACCTCCCCCGCGAGGGATCGTACGCCTCGGGCGTGGACCAGAGCGACAGGAACGACTCGGCCGCGACCTCCTGGGCCAGCGCGGGGTCGCGCAGGACCCGCAGGGCGACGCCGTAGGCCGCCGCCGCGTACCTGCGATAGATCTGCTCGTACGCCTCGGGGTCCCGGTCGGCAACGCGCCGGGCGAGCTCGTCGTCGGCCTCGGCCACGGAGCGAGTATCGCAGATGCGGGGGAGGCCCTAGGATGCCGCCCGTGGCCGAGGTGGTGATGTACGCGCGCCCCGGATGCCACCTGTGCGACGAGGCCCGGGAGACGATCCTCTTGCTCCGTGAGGAGCTGGGCTTCGACTACCGCGAGGTGGACGTCGAGGGCGACCCCGAGCTGGAGCGGGAGCACGGGCTGAGGGTCCCGGTCGTGACCGTGGACGGCGAGGAGGCCTTCGAGCACCGGGTGGACGCGGACGAGCTTCGCCGCTTGCTCTCCTGACCTTGTGCGATCGAGAACCCGCCGGTACCATCGTATCGTGCGCGTTCACGAACGCACGAGCGACGGATGACGAAGCGCCCCATCCCCGAGGCCACGGTGGGACGTCTCCCCGTTTACCTCCGCGTGCTGGTGGAGATGGCCGAGGACGGGCGCTCCACGGTTTCCTCCGAGGCGCTGGCCGAGGCGGCCGGCGTCAACTCGGCCAAGGTCCGGAAGGACCTCTCCTACCTCGGCTCCTACGGCACCCGCGGGGTGGGGTACGACGTTGCCTACCTGATCCACCAGGTGCGCCGCGAGCTCGGGCTGACCCAGGATTGGCCCGTCCTGATCGCTGGCGTGGGCAACCTGGGGCAGGCCCTGGCCAACTACCGGGGGTTCGACGCCCGGGGCTTCCGCGTGGCGGGGCTCGTGGACCCGGCTCGGGTGGGCGAGCGCGTGGCCGGGGTCGAGGTCCGCCCGCCCGAGGAGATGCCCGACCTGGTCCGCGAGCACGGGATCCAGATCGGGATGATCTGCACGCCGGGCCCTGCGGCGCAGGAGGTGGCGGATCGGATGGTCGAGGCGGGCATCCGATCGATCCTCAACTTCTCCCCTGTGGTGATCGCCTGCCCCGAAGGGGTGTCCCTTCGGAAGGTGGACCTCTCGGTCGAGCTCCAGATCCTCGCCTTCTACGAGCAGCGGAAGGCCGTGCTGGACGAGGTGCGGCGGGGCGAGGCCCTGCCCCAGTCGCTCGGGGAGACCGCCGAGCGACCCACCGCGTAGACTGAGGCCGTCATGCCGATCCTGGCACTGGGCGTCTCGTACCGCCGCGCATCGGTGGATGTGCTCGAGCGGCTGGCGTGGGGCGACGAGGATCTCCCCAAGGCCTACGACCACGTGCGGTCGATGCCGTCGGTCGAGGAGGCGGTCCTGCTCTCGACCTGCAACCGGGTCGAGGTCTACGGGGCGGTGGAGGGGTACCACACGGGGTTCCAGGACCTGAAGCGGTTCCTGTCGGAGTCCGGGGGCGTGGAGCCCGAGGAGTTCGCGGAGCCCCTCTACTCCCACTATGAGGACCACACGGCCGAGCACCTGTTCTCCGTGGCCGCCGGGCTCGACTCGATGGTCGTGGGGGAGCCCCAGATCCTGACGCAGGTGCGGCAGGCCTTCCAGCGGGCCCGGGGCGAGGAGGCGGCGGGCCCCCAGCTCTCGGCGCTCTTCCGCTACGCGATACGGGCGGGGCGCAGGGCTAGGGCTGAGACGAAGATCGGGGCCAGCCCGAGCGCGTTCGTGGAGGCGGGGGGCGGGGCCGCGGCGCGGCACCTGGGCGGCCTGGGCGGACGGTCAGTCCTGCTGGTCGGGGCGGGGGAGATGGCGGCGCTCGCGCTGGGCTGGCTCCGGCGGCAGGGTGTGGGGGAGGTGACGGTCCTGAACCGGACCCCGGAGAAGGCGCAGCGGCTCGCGGTGCGGGTGGGAGGCTCGCACGGGGGGCTGGAGGAGCTCTCGGATGCGCTGGCCCGGACCGACCTCGTCGTGTCCTCGACCACGGCCACGCAGGTCGTGGTGGGCCGGGAGGATGTGGAGCGGGCCGCCGGGGGGCGGCGGATGTTCCTGCTCGACCTGGCGGTGCCCCGCGACGTGGATCCGGCGGCCCGCGAGGTCCCCGGCGTGCGCGTGGCCGACATCGACGACCTCCGCGACGTGGTGGCCGCCTCGCGCGAGGGGATCGCAGACGAGATCGAGGCGGCGGGACGGGTGATCGCCGAGGAGACGAGGAAGTTCGTGACCCAGCGCCGGGCGGCGAAGCTGGCCCCGCTGATCGCCGCGCTCCACGAGCGGGGCGAGGAGGTCCGGGCCGCCGAGCTGGAGCGGCTGGCCTCACGGCTGTCGGGCCTCTCGGACCGCGAGCGGGAGGCGGTGGAGACCCTGACGAAGGGCATCGTCAAGACTCTGCTCCACGACCCCGTGGTCGAGCTGAAGGAGCGGTGGGGCGCGGGCGTCGGCGAGGCACACGCGCGCGTTCTGGCCGAGCTGTTCGGGCTGGAGCCTCCGAAGGACTAGTGCGGATCCGGATCGGCACGCGTCGGTCGAGGCTGGCGCTCGCCCAGGCGAGCGAGGTCGCCGAGCTCCTGGGGGGAAGCGGGCACGAGGCCGAGCTGGTCCCGATGACCACGGCGGGGGATCGGGGCGCCCCGGCGGAGGCCTCCCCTCAGGGCACGAAGGGGCTGTTCGTGGCCGAGATCACCGAGGCGCTTCTGACCGGCGACGTGGACCTCGCAGTGCACTCGGCGAAGGACCTGCCCTCGGACGACCCCGAGGGCGTCGTCGTGGCGGCCGTTCCCAGGCGCAGCCTCCCCTACGACGTGCTGGCGACGGCGACGGCGGGCTTCGACGAGGAGGGCACCGTGGGCACCTCGAGCCTCCGGCGCCAGGCCCAGCTGCTGCGGGCGTATCCCTCTGCGCGCGTGGTGCCGTTCCGGGGGAACGTGGACACGCGGCTGCGGAAGCTGCGCCAGGGCGAGGTGGACGCGGTGGTGCTGGCCGCCGCGGGGCTGGATCGGCTCGGCGGGCGCCCCGCGCACGCCGAGCCGATCCCCGTGGACGTCATGGTCCCGGCCCCCGGCCAGGGGGCGCTCGCGGTCCAGGCCAGGGCCGAGGACGCCGTCGCCGAGGCGGTCGCCTCTCTGGACCATGCCTCCTCGCGCCGCGCCTTCGAGGTGGAGCGGGCCCTGGTGAGTGCGCTGGGCGGGGGCTGCCGCCTCCCGCTCGGGGCGTATGCGGAGGCCCGCAGCGGGGTGGTGCGCCTGCTGGCCGTGGTGGCCCGCCCGGACGGGAGCGAGCTCCTCAGAGCCGAGGTGGAGGGCGACGACCCCGGCGAGGTGGCGACACACGCCGCGGAGCAGCTGCGGGCGGCCGGTGCGGACGCGATCCTCCGGGAGGCCTCGTGACGGCGCTCGAGGGCCGAACGGTGGTCGTCACGCGGAGCGCGGATCGGGTGGAGGAGCTCGCCGCGCTGCTGCGGGAGCGAGGGGCCGTGCCGCTCCCGGCGCCGGCGATCCGGATCGAGCCGGTCCCGGAGGGCGGCCCGCTGGACGAGGCGATCACCGACGTCGCCATGCGCGGCTACGCGTGGGTGGTGTTCACGTCGGGCGCGGGCGTCGACGCGTGGTTCGCCCGTGCCGCGGAGCTGGGCGTCGACGCCCGCGCCCTGAACGCCAAGGTCGCCGCCGTCGGGAGCGGCACCTCGGAGCGACTCCGGGACCACGGGATCGAGTCCGAGCTCGTCCCGCCCGAGTTCACCACGGCCTCCCTGGCCGAGACCTTCCCGGAGGGCAGGGAGAAGGTCCTGCTGGCCCGGGCCGACATCGCGACCCCCGAGCTCGAGGAGTCGCTCCGCGGCAAGGGCTGGCAGGTGACGCGGGTGGACGCCTACCGCACGATCCCCGCGGACGAGCTGCCCGAGGCGGTGGCCCAGGCCCTGGGGGAGGGTCGCGTCGACGCCGTGACCTTTACCTCCCGATCGACCGTCCAGGGCTTCACGGCGCTGGCAGAGATCGCCGACGGCCCGCTCGTGGCCTGCATCGGCCCGGTCACCGCCGACGCCGCGCGGGCCGCCGGCCTCCGCGTGGACGCCGTGGCCTCGCCTCACACGCTCGAGGGCCTGGTCGAGGCGCTGGAGCGGGCCTTCGCCTCGCGGTAGCCGGAAACGCTCTACCATTCGATCCATGGCGTTCCCCCAGGACCGGCCGAGGCGGCTCCGCAGGACCACCGCGCTCCGCGACCTCGTCCGCGAGACCGACCTCGCCCCCCGCCACCTCGTCGCCCCGCTCTTCGTCAAGGAGGGGATCGCCGAGCCCGTCGCCATCTCCTCGATGCCCGGCCACCACCAGCACACCCTCGAGTCCCTCCGGAAGGAGGCCCGCGAGCTCGCCGAGAAGGGGATCCGGGCGCTCGTCCTCTTCGGGATCCCTGGACGCAAGGACCCCGAGGGGAGCGAGGGGTGGGCCGACGCTGGGGTCAGCCAGCGGGCCATCCGCGCGCTCCGGGAAGAGCTGGGGGACGAGGTCGTGCTGATCGCCGACCTCTGCCTCTGCGAGTACACGGACCACGGGCACTGCGGCGTCCTCGAGGGCGAGGAGCTCGACAACGACGCCACGCTGGAGCGATACCGGCGGATCGCGGTGGCCCAGGCCGCGGCGGGAGCCGATCTCGTCGCGCCGTCGGGGATGATGGACGGCCAGGTGGCCGCGATCCGCGAGGCGCTGGATCAGGGAGGCTTCCCGGGGACGGCGATCCTCGCCTACGCCGCCAAGTACGCCTCGAGCTTCTACGGGCCCTTCCGCGAGGCCGCCGAGGGTGCCCCGCGGTTCGGCGATCGCCGCTCCCACCAGATGGACCCGGGCAACGCCGACGAGGCGCTGCGCGAGATCCGGGCCGACGTGGCCGAGGGGGCGGACCTGGTCATGGTGAAGCCGGCCCTCCCGTACCTCGACGTGATCCACCGGGCACGCGACGCCGTCGACGTGCCGGTGGCCGCCTACAACGTCTCGGGCGAGTACGCGATGATCAAGGCCGCCGCCGAGCAGGGATGGATCGACGGCACCGCCGCCATGCTGGAGACGCTCACGGCGATCCGTCGCGCCGGGGCCGGCCTCATCCTCACCTACTTCGCCCGCGAGGCTGCCGAGCTGCTCTGATGCCGGGCCGATCCGAGGAGCTGTTCCAGCGTGCCCGCGCGGTGATCCCCGGGGGGGTGAGCTCGCCGGTCCGCGCCTTCGGGGCCGTCGGCGGCGTCCCGCGCTTCGCCGCCTCGGGCGAGGGGGCCTGGGTCGAGGACGCCGACGGCGTCCGACGCGTCGACTACGTGCAGTCGTGGGGCGCCCTGCTCTTCGGGCACGCTCGACGAGAGATCGTGGAGGCCGCCCGGGAGGCCGCCGCCCGCGGCACCTCGTTCGGGATGCCGACCGAGGGCGAGGTGCGGCTGGCCGAGGCCCTCCGCGCGGCGATGCCCTCGCTGGAGATGGTCCGGCTCGTCTCCAGCGGGACCGAGGCCGCGATGAGCGCGGTGCGGCTGGCCCGAGCCAGCGCTGGCCGCGACCGCATCGTGAAGTTCGCCGGCTGCTACCACGGTCACTCGGACGGCCTGCTGGCCAGCGCCGGCTCGGGCCTGGCCACGTTGGGGATCCCGGGCACGCCGGGGGTCACCGAGGGCGCCTCCCGCGACACCGTGGTGCTGCCCTACAACGACCGCCAGGCCGCAGCCGAGACCTTCGAGGAGGTCGGCGACGAGATCGCGGCCGTCATCGTGGAGCCGGTGGCGGCCAACATGGGCGTGGTTCCGCCCGAGCCGGGGTTCCTGGAGGACCTTCGCGATCTCACGATTCGATCCGGTGCCCTCTTGATCTTCGACGAGGTCATCACGGGGTTCCGGGTGGGCCGGGGCGGCGCGCAGGAGCGCTTCGGCGTGGCGCCCGACCTCACCGTGCTGGGCAAGGTCATGGGCGGCGGGATGCCCATCGCCGCCTTCGGCGGCCGTGCCGAGATCTTGGAGCGGCTGGCCCCCGCCGGCGACGTCTACCAGGCGGGGACCCTCTCCGGGAACCCCGTGGCGGTGGCCGCCGGCCTCGCCGCGCTGGCCCTGATCGAGCGCCGTGATCCCTACCCGGCGCTGGAGAAGGCCGCCGAGCGCCTCGTGGAGGGCCTGGCCTCGATCCTCGAGGACGCGGGCATCCCCTTCACGATCAACCGGGCGGCCTCGCTCTTCTCGCTGTACTTCGGGGTGGAGGGCGTTCGCGACCACGCGCAGGCGGCCGCCGCCGACCATGAGGCCTACGCCAGGTTCTTCCACGGGATGCTGGAGGCCGGCGTGGCCCTCCCGCCGTCGGGGTACGAGGCTTGGTTCCTGGGAACGGCACACGGCGACGACGAGATCGGGCGGACCCTGGAGGCGGCCGCCTCGGCCGCCGAGCGCGTCAGCGCGCCATCGAGATGAGGAACACGACGAAGATCACCACGAGCATGAGGGCGAAGAGGATGAACGAGAGCCCGCCCTCCTCGATCGCCAGCACGATGGTG
>DASUTZ010000276.1:0-2508 GCA_036374295.1 Actinomycetota bacterium | reverse complement strand
AGGAAGACATCCGGGAGAAGTGGAGTGGCAAGCTCACCGCCCCTTCCAGCACGTGACCTGATCGACCGCCTGCGGGCTCAGCTCGGGGACGACCTCACGGAGTCCTCGGACCAGCACGGGCAGGCGGCGATCGGCGTGCCGTCCGCTCGCTGGCGCGAGACGATCGAGTGGCTCCGGGACGACGACGAGCTCGCCTTCGACTTCTTCGACTTCCTCACGGCGGTCGACCGGCGTGACGAGGGCTTCGACGTGGTCGTCCAGCTCTGGTCGACCACCCACCGCCACCAGGTGCGGGTGAAGGTGCGCCTGCCCCGCGATAACCCCCGCCTCCCCAGCATCCACGACCTCTTCCCAGGGGCCGACTGGTACGAGCGCGAGACCTGGGAGCTCTTCGGGATCGACTTCGAGGGCCACCCCGGGCTGGTCAAGCTCGTGTTGCCCGAGGAGTTCGAGGGGCACCCCGGGAGGAAGGACTTCCCCCTCGCCACGCGGATCGCCAAGCCCTGGCCCGGGGACGAGCAGATCGGGGAGGTCGAGGAGTGAGCTTCTTCGACCAGCTCTTCGGCAACGTGTGGGTGGTGCTCGCCCTCAAGGTCGTCGTGGTCATGGTCTTCTTCCTGACCGCCCCGATGGCGATCGGCTACACGGAGCACAAGGTCCTGGCCCACATGCAGCACCGTCTGGGGCCGATGGAGGCGGGGCGGTTCCACGGCTGGGCCCAGCTGATCGCCGACGGGGTGAAGTTCATCCAGAAGGAGGACGTCGTCCCCTCCGCGGCGGATCGCTGGGTGTTCTCGCTGGCCCCGGCCGTGTTCATGATCCCTGTGGTCCTCGTGTTCGCCGTGATCCCCTTCGGGCAGGACGTGTGGGCCGAGAACCTCGACGTCGGCCTCTTCTTCGTGATGGCGATCTCCGCCATCTCCGTGATCGGGGTCCTGATGGCGGGCTGGTCCTCGGCCAACAAGTTCTCGCTGATCGGGGCTCTCCGCGCCGCGGCTCAGCTGATCGCCTACGAGCTGCCCCTGATCCTGGCGGCGGTGGCGGTGGCGATGCTGGCGGGGACCCTCTCGCTCGTGGGGATCGTGGAGGCCCAGCGCAGCTTCTGGTACGTGCTCGTCCAGCCGGTGGGGCTCCTCATCTTCCTGGTCGCGTCGATCGCGGAGCTGACCCGGCCGCCCTTCGACATGCCGATCGCGGACTCCGAGATCATCTTCGGGGCCTACACGGAGTACACGGGGATGAAGTTCGCCTTCTTCCTGCTGGCCGAGTACGCCGGGATCGTGGCGCTGTCGGCGGTTGCCTCGGTGCTGTATCTGGGCGGCTACCTCGGGCCGTTCCTCCCCGCGCCGATCTGGATGCTGCTGAAGATCGGCGGGCTCTCATTCTTCATCATCTGGCTCAGAGCCACGTACCCGCGGCTGCGCGAGGACCAGCTCCAGCGCTTCTCCTGGATCGTGCTGATCCCGCTGGCCCTGGCGAACATCCTGGTGACGGCGATCGTGAAGGTGGTGGTCTGAGGTGGCCGTGGACGTCCGCGAGGACGAGGCGCGGGTGAGCCCCGCGCCCGCTCCGCCCGACGACGCCAGGCACGTCGACCTGGGCGGCCAGCGGTACCGGCGGCGCAACCCGGTCGGGGCTTGGCTCCTGGCCCTCATCTCGCTGGGCCTCTACTGGGTGGTGTGGCAGTACAAGGTGAACGACGAGGCGCGGCGGTACCTGGGGGACCGGAGGATCGCCCCCGCCCTTTCGGCCCTGGCCGTGATCATCGGGCTGGCCGCGCCCGTGCCCCTGATCGTGATGCTCGTCCTGGTCATCACGGGGACGAGCGTGAGCCTCCTGACGTGGCTGCTCGGGGTGGGGGCCCTGCTCATCATCCCCATCCCGCTGATCGTCTCGGTCTTCCGCACCGGCGAGCGCATCGCCCTGATGCAGGAGCGCGCGGGGCTCGAGCCCAGCGTCTCCCCGCTCCTGGGCGTGGCCGTCTCGCCGGCCATGCTCCACATCCCGCTCTACCAGTCCGAGCTCAACCAGATCTGGGGGCCGCCCCGCTCTCTGCCGGGCGTCGGGCTCATCAAAGGCCTCTTCGTGACCCTGAAGCACCTCCTCCAGCCCTCGATCACCCAGCAGTACCCTCGGGAGAAGCCCGAGCTCCCGGCCCGGACCCGCGGCGTGATCGCGCTCAAGCCCGAGAACTGCACGGTCTGCTGGAAGTGCTCCAAGGAGTGCCCGGACTGGTGCATTTACATCGAGTCGCACAAGGAGACGCACGAGCCGGCGACGGGCGGCCGGGCCCGCTCGCAGAAGGTCCTGGACCGGTTCGCCATCGACTTCGCGCTCTGCATGTACTGCGGGATCTGCGTGGAGGTGTGCCCGTTCGACGCGCTCTTCTGGAGCCCCGAGTTCGAGTACGCGGAGTACGACGTCCTCGAGCTGCTGCACGAGAAGGACCGGCTGCGGGACTGGACCTACAAGGTGAAGCCGCCGCCCGAGCTCGAGTGGGGGGCCGAG
>DASUTZ010000275.1:0-7214 GCA_036374295.1 Actinomycetota bacterium | reverse complement strand
TGATCAGCCCGTGGCTGGTCAGCCAGTCGAGGGAGATGATCGGCACGTGCTCGGCGACGAGCGGCATCATCTTCGATGTAACCCCCTGCGGCGGCTCCGGGTCAACACGAGGCCCAGGACGAGGGCCGCCCCGGCGGCGAGACCGAGGATCAGCGGGACGGATGGGCTTCGGTCGTCGGGCTCGGTCATCGGGGCCGACACCTCGGCCCCGGTCGGGGACGGGGACGGGCTCGGTCCCACGGTGGCGGAGCCCTCCACGAGCACCGGCCGCGTGCCGGTCACGATCGTGTCCACGCCGTCGGTGACCCGGAGGCGCACCTGCGCCGGGCCGGCCGGCACGGGAGCGGGGAGCCGGAACCGCACCTGCCCGGCCTCGAGCGAGCGCCAGCGGCTCCGCACGACCCCGTCGTCCTGGAGGAACTCGGCCCGGACCTTGACCGCCGACTCGGTGACGATCGTGGCGCGGATCCCGCCGCCGGCCCGAGGCCGGATCCCGAAGCGCGCGATCTCCAATCGCGGGGCGGAGGGCGCGGAGGTCCGCACACGGATCCCCCGGGGCGTCGGGGTGACCCTGAGAGGGGGGGAGGGTGGGCTGCCCACCCCTCGGATCGCGATCCGCGCCTCGCCCGTGGGCTCTACCGTCACCGAGGTCAGCCCCGTCGCGAGGAGCACGCGGATCGAGCCCGGAAGGTCGTACGGCTGGGGCCGCAGGCCCCCGTAGTAGTGGGCGAGGATCTCCTCGTAGGAGAGGCCGCGGTCGGCTTTCCCCTTCGCCCCCCACTGCACCATCCCCACGCCGTGTCCCCATCCGCGGCCCTGGAGCACCAGGGCCCGGCCCTCGGTCCGCATGCGGAACCACGTCGATGGGACCGTCATGGGGAGCCTCGTCCCGTCGGGCTCGGTGGGCGGGTAGCGGTCGGGGAGGAGACATTGGGCCGTGTCGTTCAGGGCGTCGCGGAGCTCGCCCTTGCTCAGTCGGGCGCCGAGCCGCCGGCCCCGGAGGAGGACCTCACCCTCCTCGACGCGGACGCGCCGGAGGCGACCCCCGCTCCACCGCCCGTCCGCCCTGAGGAGTCGCTCTAGGTCGGCGAAGGGGACCTCCACGTGCCAGCGGGAGACCGGCGACTCGCCGTCGTCCCGCTCGGGCTGGGAGGGGAGGTAGGGTAGGGGGTCGCCGCCCCAGACCTCCCCGTTGGTGTAGGTCCTGCCGTTCGAGGTCGAGGAGTAGAAGGTCTGCGCGGGCCTCCCCTGGAAGAGGAGGACCTGGCCCGCGGTGGCCTCGACGGCTTCCGCCCACCGCCTTCCGAACGCCCCGCTCTCGACCCCCATCCCCATGTAGACCTGGCAGGCGTCGGTGGCGCAGAGGTCGTACTCGCCGCCGGGGTCGAGGCGGCTGGCGGCGTACGAGCGCGCCGCCACGACCTGCGCCTTCAGCGCCTCCTCGGGCCAGGATCGCGGGACCTCGGCGATGCCCTTGAGGTAGACCTCGAACCCCAGCTCGCCGATCACGGTGAGCGAGCCGTCGTCGCCCCGGAGCACCTCCACCGCTCCGCGGTATCGCTCGTGGAGGACGGGCTGGACGGGATCCACGCACGAGGACTGGGTCGGCGGGTACTCGCCGTGGACGAGGATCGAGGAGCCCTCCGGCACGGCCACCCTGACGCGGCGCGGTGGCTGCTGCCGGGCGGGTGCCGGCGGGGCCTGGGCCCGCAGGACGCAGACCAGGATCGCGGCCGACGACAGCCGTGGGCGGGCCATGCGACCCACGGTAGCACCGGCCTCGCGCTAGGAGATCACGGTCTCGATCTCGGCCCTGAGCTGGTCCTCGGCCACCGCGCCGCTCCATTCGAAGACGACCTCGCCGGCCTCGTCCACGACCAGCGTGACGGGCTGGCCCAGGAGCCCCAGGCTGTCGCGGATCTCCCCCTGAGGGTCGAAGACGCTGGGGTAGGGCCAGTCGAGCTCGAGGATGAAGTCGCGGGCGGCCTCGCGATTGTCGAGGATGTCCACCCCCAGGAACTGGACGCGGCCCTCGTACTCGCGAGCCAGCGACGCGAGGTGCGGGCCCTCCACCCGGCACGGCCCGCACCACGAGGCCCACACGTTCACCACGACCGGTGTGCCCTCGAGGGTCCGGAGGAGGGCGCGGAACCGGTCGGGATCGTATTCGGGGAGAGCGAGGCGGTCCTCGTGGAGCGTGGGCCCGGCTCGGGGGGTCTCGCCGGCGTCGGTGCTCCCGCAGGCCATGGTCAGGAGGGTCACGAGGGCCACGACCACGCGCCGGGCGATCATGCCCTCACGGTACACCGGCCGGTGGGGGCGGGGTCGAGGGATAGGATGTGAGCGAGGTGGGAGCGACCCTCGACGCGCCGACGCTGCGGCGGGCGATGACCCTCTACGCACGGGCTCTGGAGGCTCACCGGGAGGAGATCGATTCGCTGAACGTCTTCCCCGTGCCCGACGGGGACACCGGGACCAACATGCTGCTCACCCAGCAGGCGGTGGTGGAAGCGCTGGAAGGGACAAGCGACGGATCGCTGGCGGAGACGGGGGAGACGATCGCCCGCGCCTCGCTGATGGGGGCTCGGGGGAACTCGGGCGTGATCCTCTCGCAGATCCTCCGGGGCTTCTGCGCCCGCCTCGGCGAGGGCGAGGCCGACGGCCGGGCGCTGGCCGAGGCGCTGGCGCGGGCCGACGTCGAGGCGAGGAGCGCGGTGGCCGAGCCGGTGGAGGGGACGATCCTATCCGTGCTCCACGACGCCGCCGAGCGGGCGGGCGACGGGGACGTCGGGGCCGTGGCGGAGGCGGCGTTCGGCGCCGCGGAGGCCTCGCTGGAGCGCACCCCCGATCAGCTCATGGCCCTGCGCGACGCCGGGGTGGTGGATGCCGGCGGGAAGGGGCTCGTGCTGCTCCTCGATGCCCTGCGCGCGGCGATCCAGGGGGACGACCTTCGGACGGCGGTCGGGCCGCCCGGCCCCGTCGGCCATCGCGAGGCGCCGGCGCCCACGGGATCGAGGTACGGGTTCGAGACGATGTACCTGCTGGAGACCGCGAACGGGGAGCTGGGATCCCTGCGCGAGGCACTCCGCCGGATCGGGGATTCGGTCGTCGTGGTGGGCGGCGGCGGCCTGTACAACGTCCACGTGCACACCGACGAGCCGGACGCTGCGGTCGAGGCGGGTCGCGCGATCGGCGAGCCCCACGAGGTCCGGGTCACGTCTCTCGACGAGCGGGTGGCCCGGCACTGCCTCGCGGGCCAGGCTCGGGGAGCTCGCGAGGCCGAAGAGGAGGAGGTGGGCCGGCTGCCTCTGGTGGCCGTGGTGGAGGGAGCGGGCCTGGAGGGCATCTTCCGCTCGCTGGGGGCGACGGTCGTACGGGGAGGTCCCGGGAACAACCCGGCCGTCGGCGACCTGGTCCGGGCGCTGGAGCGGACGCCGGGGGCCGTGGTCTTCGTGCTCCCCAATCACCCCAACGTGTGGCCGGCCGCCGAGGCCGCGGCCCGGGAGTCCGGCCGCGCGGAGGTCGTGCGCACCCGGTCGGCTCCCCAGGGCATCGCCGCGGCGCTCGCGTACTCGGCGGGGAACGGCTCGGCCCCCATGTCGGACGAGGCCCGGCAGACGGCCTCGGGACGGCTGGCCCGGGCCGAGCGAGCGGCCGAGACGCCCGGCGGCGGCGTCGCCCCCGGGGACTGGGTGGGGATCGACGATGCAGACGGAGACATCTGGGCGGCCGGGGGCGACGCCGCCGCCGTGGCGGCACGCCTCGTGGCCGACCGGCTGGCCACCGACCGTCACGAGCTGGCCACCGTCTACTGGGGAGCGGAGGGCACCCGGGAGAGCGCGGAGGCGGTGGCCGCGGCGATCCGCGCGGCGCTCCCGTACCTTGAGACCGAGATCCAGCGGGGGGACCAGCCCCGCCATCCCTACCTGATCGCGCTGGAATGAAGATCACCGTCAGGACCTCGATCGCGTCCTTCGCCGGGTGGGCGAAGCGATCCGTGCCCGGGCTCCGCAAGCTCGGGATCGCGACCGTCGGCGACCTCCTCCACCACTACCCGCGCCGCTACATCGACCGCTCCAACGTGGCCTCGATCGGCGACCTCCACGTGAACGACGACGCCACGTTCATCGGGACCGTCCGCCGCGTGCGCCGCGCCTTCGCCCGGAACCGCCGGCAGATGGTCACCGTCACCGTCTTCGACCCCAGCGGCTCGATCGACCTCTTCTGGTTCAACCAGTCCTGGCCCGCCCAGCGGTTCCGCGAGGGGATGGAGGTGGCGGTCTCGGGCAAGGTGGGCGCCTTCCGCGGGAGGCTTCGGGTCACCAACCCCGCGGTGGAGATCCTCAAGGGCGGGGGCGACGAGACCGTCCACGTAGGCCGGATCGTTCCCGTCCACCCCGCGGGCGAAGGCGTCACCACCGGCGTGATCCGCCGCCTGGTCCACGATGCCTTGGAGCGCGTCGACGAGGTCCCCGATCCGATGCCGGCCGACGTGCTGGCGCGGCACGGGCTGCCCTCGCTGGCCGACGCCCTCCGAGACATCCACTTCCCGGAGACCGACGCGGCGAAGGACCGGGCGATCGAGCGGCTGAAGCTGGACGAGCTCTTCTTCCTGGAGCTGGGGGTGGCCTTCCGCAAGCGCCGGGTGGAGCGCGAGGCCGAGGGAATCCCCCACGACCTCTCCGGCGATCTGGCCGAGCGCTTCGTCGGCGCCCTTCCCTTCGAGATCACGGACGCCCAGCGCCGGACGATGGACGAGGTGGCGAAGGACCTGGCCGAGCCTCGGCCGATGCACCGCCTCCTCCAGGGGGACGTGGGCTCGGGGAAGACCGTCGTCGCCCTCTACGCGGCGCTGATCGCGATCCAGTCGGGCCGCCAGGCCGCGGTGATGGCCCCCACCGAGGTCCTGGCCCAGCAGCACTACCGGAACATCCGGGCCCTGCTCGCCGGGATCGGTGCCCGGTCGGTCACCGAGGGCCCGCTCGACCCACAGGTCGACCTCTTCGACCCGGAACCGGGCGAGCACAACCTCACGTACGCGCTCCTCACCGGCGCCGTCACGGGCGCCGAGCGGAGGGAGGTCCTCGAGGGCCTGGCCGACGGCAGCGTCCAGCTCGTCGTGGGCACGCACGCGCTCGTCCAGGAGGGGGTCGGGATGCGGGACCTCTCGCTGGCGGTCGTGGACGAGCAGCACCGCTTCGGCCTCCATCAGCGGATCGCGCTGAAGGAGAAGGGCGCCCAGCCGGACGTCCTGATCATGACCGCCACGCCGATCCCGCGGACGCTGGCGCTCACGTACTACGGCGACCTGGATGTGTCGGTGCTCGACGAGATGCCGCCCGGCCGCCGCCCCGTCAAAACCCGGGTGGTCCGGACGCCGCAGCAGCGGCGGAAGGCCTACGAGCTCGTGCGCTCCGAGGTGGAGAAGGGCCGCCAGGCCTTCGTCGTGTGCGCCGCGATCGACGAGGGGAACCGCCTCGAGGTGAAGGCCGCCGAGCGCGAGGCCGAGCGCCTCCAGACCGAGGTCTTCCCGGACCTCCGCATCACCCTCCTCCACGGGCGGATGCGTCCACGGGAGAAGGACGAGCGGATGGAGGCGTTCCGCTCGGGGTCCTCGGACCTCCTCATCGCCACCACCGTGATCGAGGTTGGCGTGGACGTTCCCAACGCGACCGTCATGCTGATCGAGAACGCGGAGCGGTTCGGCCTGGCCCAGCTCCACCAGCTCCGGGGCCGCATCGGCCGGGCGGAGCACGAGTCGTACTGCATCCTGTTCGACGAGTCGGAGCCGGACAACGATGACGCCAAGGCCCGCCTCCAGGCGATGGCCCGCACCACCGACGGCTTCGAGCTGGCCGACGAGGACCTGCGGCTGCGGGGCGAGGGGACCTTGTTCGACATACGGCAGTCGGGGATGCCCGACCTCAAGCTCGCCCAGCTGGCGCAGGACACCGACCTGGTGCGCGTCGCTCGCCGCGACGCCTTCGGCCTGATCGAGGCCGACCCCGACCTGTCCGAGCATCCCGAGCAGCGGGCGGAGCTGGAGCGCCGGTTCGCCGAGCGGATCGACTGGCTCTTCCACAGCTGATGCGCAGGCGGCTCTTCTCGCGCGGGTACGAGGTGTTCTCCCGGGCCGAGGATCGGGTGATCGCCGGCTATCGCGCGGAGACGGCGGGTGGGGCGCGGGGACGCGTCCTCGAGCTCGGGGCGGGGAACGGCCTCAACTTCGCGCGGTACCGCGAAGCCCGGGTGATCGCGCTCGAGCCCGTGGCGGACATGCTTCCGAAGGCGCGAGCCCGAGCCACCGAGGCGCCGGTCCCCGTTCACCTCGTGCGCGGCGTGGCCGAGGCCCTGCCGTTCGAGGAAGACGCCTTCGACACGGTCGTGGTGAGCCTCGTGATGTGCAGCGTGCCCGACCCGGCGGGCGTGGCGGCCGAGATCCGGCGCGTCCTCAAGCGGGGCGGCCAGGTCCGGTTCTTCGAGCACGTCCGAGCCCACGATCCCCGGGTGGCGAGGCGTCAGGACAGGATCGGCCCCCTCTACACGAGGTTCACCGGCGGGTGCCGGATGAACCGAGACACGCTGACCGTCCTGCGGCTGGCGGGCTTCCGGATCCGCTACCGTCGCTTGTACCACGGCCCGAAGCACCTGCCGCACGTGATCGGGGTCGCCACGCCGTCGTGAGGATCATCGCCGGCACGGCGAAGGGGACGCGCCTCGCCGCCGTCCCCCGGGGCACCCGGCCCCTCTCCGACCGGGCCCGAGAGGGCCTGTTCTCCAGCCTGGGGGAGCAGGTCGTCGGCGCACGGGTGCTCGACCTGTTCGCGGGGACGGGCGCCATGGCGCTCGAGGCGCTGTCGCGGGGGGCCGCCTCGGCCACCCTTGTGGACTCGTCCCCCGATGCGGTCCGCACGATCCGGGAGAACCTGACCCGCACCGGCCTCCAGGGAGAGGCCGTGCGCTTGGACGCGATCCGCTTCCTCTCCCGTCCGATCGAGGGCTTCGACCTCGTGCTGCTGGATCCGCCGTGGCGCCACCCCGAAACGGTCGTTCGGGACGTTCTGGAGGCTCTGGAGCCTCATCTGGCCTCAGGAGCCACGGTAGCGATCACCCGTCCCCGCCGCGCTTCCACCGATGTGATTCCTGTAAACTTGCAGGTCGTCAAGCACCTCGACTACGGGGAGACGCGCATCCTCGTCCTGGAGGCTCGGTGA
>DASUTZ010000274.1:0-2926 GCA_036374295.1 Actinomycetota bacterium | reverse complement strand
ACTTCCAGGCGGAGGCCAGGGCCTCCTCCATGCCGTGCAGCAGCACCTCGAACGAGATGCCCCGCTCGCGCTCGAGCTCCCGCAGCGCCTCGAGGAACTCCAGGTTCATGACGGCCCCCACTCGAAGATCGTTCTGGCGGAAGCGATGTCGTCCCAGGCCAGCCGCCGCTCCGTGTCCTCCACGCGGATCGTGATCGCCTCCTGGTCGGCCGCTACGATCTCGCCCTTGTGCGATCGGGCGCCGTGGATCGGCGAATACGTCTTGACCTTCACCTTCTCGCCCACACGCTTGGCGAAGTCCTCGGGCTTCCTCAGCGGCCGTTCGACGCCCGGCGAGGAGACCTCGAGCGTGTAGGCTGCGTCCCCGCCGAAGTCGAGCGCGTCGAGCCGCCGCGACACCTTCTCGCTGGCCTCCGCGATCGTGTCGAGGTCGACGCCGCCCTCGCGGTCCACGGTGACGCGGAGCACGCGGCGGCCACCTTCCTTCCGGAAGGTCGCCTCGACGAGCTCGAGGCCCATGCCCTCGACGACCGGGCCGATCGTGGTGTCCAGGTCCATCGCCTCCAAACAACAAGCGTGGGCGCCCGCCCACGCTTGACGTGATCCCTCGGAGCCAGTATAGCGAGTCGATCTCGGGCACGGGGACGGCCCCCGCCAGAGGCGCGAACGGAGGGAATCAGACGGCCCGGCGCTGCCCTCCCGGCTCGCCCCAGTGGTCCCGGCGGTTCATACGCTGGGCCAGCCGCTGGTCCTCCCACCCGAGCTGGTAGCGTATCTCGAGCGCCCGGCAGGCCTCCTCGGCCGCCTCCTGCGAGGGGAAGACCTCACGGGTCCACGTCCCCCCGACGTCCATCACGAGGCAGTCCCAGGTGTCGCGCCCGATCCGCTGGATCACGGCCTCGGGGTCGTTCGCCACCATCGCGAAGCGCCGGAACTCGGAGCGCATCTTGGCCGCCATCGCAGGAACCGTACGGGAGGTCGGGCCCGCTCGCAAGCGCCTTCAGGGCGCTTCGGCGATGAGGCCGGGCAGCGCGGCGGCTGCGTCGTCCACGGGGACCTCGCGCTGGTCGCCGGTCGCCCGGAACCGGACCTCAAGGGCGCCCGCTTCGACCCCTCGCTTCCCGACCACCACCGCGACCGGGTACCCGATCAGCTCGGCGTCGGTGAACTTCACGCCGGCCCGCTCGTCGCGGTCGTCGATCACGACCTCGATTCCCGCTTCGACGAGCTCTCGATACAGCCGCTCGGCGACCGACACGACCTGCTCGTCGTCCATGTTCGTCGGGATCACCGCGACGTGGTACGGAGCGACGGCCCGGGGCCAGGCGATGCCCTTCTCGTCTAGGTGCTGCTCCACGACCGCCGAGATGATCCGGCTGACGCCGATCCCGTAGCACCCCATCATGAACGGCCGCTCGGAGCCGTCCTCGTCCACGAACGTGGCGTCGAGCGGCTCCGAGTAGCGGGTCCCCAGCTGGAACGTGTGCCCGACCTCGATGGAGCGACCCAGCATGAGCGTCCCCTCGTGACAGCGGGGGCAGACGTCCCCCTCCTTCACCCCCGACAGGTCCTCCCACCGGTCGACCGCGAAGTCGCGGTCCAGGTTCACCCCGGTGGCGTGCGCGTCCGGCTCGTTCGCCCCCGCCACCCAGTTCGCGCCCGTCCGGATCGAGTGATCGGCGATCACCGTCACGCCCTCGAGGCCCTGGGGACCGACGTAGCCCTTGGCCAGGCCCGCCTTCTCGAAATCGGCGTCCGTGAGCATCTCGACCCCCTCGGGGGCGAAGAGCCTGGCGAGCTTGTTCTCGCTGACCTCGCGATCGCCGGGCAGAAGGACGGCGACGAGGTCGTCCTTCACCTTGTAGATGAGGCACTTCAGCACCTTGTGCCGGGGCACCTGGAGGAGGTCCGCGACCGCCTCGATCGTGGACCGTCCAGGCGTTGGGACCACCTCCAGCGGCTTGGGCTCCTCCCCCGCGGGGGCCTTGGGCCAGTGGGCCTCCGCTGCCTCGACGTTGGCGGCGTAGTCGCAGTTCGTGCAGTGGACGAACAGGTCCTCGCCGACATCGGCGGGGGCCATGAACTCGTGATTGACGTCGCCCCCGATCAGCCCGGGGTCGGCCTCCACCACGCGGAAATCGAGCCCGCACCGCGTGAAGATCCGCTTGTAGGCGTCCACCATCTTCTCGTAGGCCGCTCGCAGTCCGTCGAGGTCACGGTCGAACGTATACGCGTCCTTCATCAGGAACTCGCGAGCCCGGATCAGGCCGGAGCGAGGCCGGGCCTCGTCCCGGTACTTCCACTGGATGTGGTAGAGGTTCAGCGGCAGGTCACGGTACGAGGACACGTCGGCGTCCACGAGCGGGGTCACGACCTCCTCGTGGGTCGGCCCGAGCCCGAGCTCGCGATCGTGCCGGTCGTGGAGGACGAACATGAGGTTCTCGGCAGCGTAGGCCTGCCAGCGGCCGGATACCTTCCAGGGCTCCGATGGGAGGATGGCCGGCATCCGCATCTCCTGGGCTCCCTTGGCGTCCATCTCCTCCCGCACGATCTGTTCGACCTTGCGCAGGACGCGGAGACCGAGCGGCAGCATCGTAAACACGCCGGACATCAGCTTCCGAACGAAGGCCCCCTGCGCGAGCAGCCTGGCTGAGGGAGCCTCCTCGTCGCCGGGAGGCTCCCGGAGCGTGTGGGCGAAGAGCTCGGACATCCGCATGGTCCGTCAGGATACAGGGAGCCGGCGCCCGGCCGCCCGGATCAGGCTTGCGGCGTCTCGGCGGCCAGCTTCTTGGCCTCGGCCACCAGGGCCTCCACGAACTCCGACTCGGGGATGCGCTTCTCCTGGACCTTCCCCCGGACGATCAGCTGGCCGTAGCCCTTCCCGGCCGCGATCCCCAGGTCGGCCTCGCGAGCCTCGCCGGGCCCG
>DASUTZ010000273.1:0-18924 GCA_036374295.1 Actinomycetota bacterium | reverse complement strand
GACGTCGACGACTTCGCCCCCCGCGTCTCCTTCTTCTTCGCGTGCCACATGAGCTTCTTCGAGGAGGTGGCGAAGTTCCGGGCGGCCCGCCGGATGTGGCACCGGATCATGACCGAGCGGTTCGGGGCGAAGGACCCGCGGTCGGCGATGCTCCGCTTCCACACCCAGACCGGCGGAGCCACGCTCACGGCCCAGCAGCCCGAGAACAACATCGTGCGAACCGCGCTCGAGGCGCTGGCCGCCGTGTTCGGCGGCACGCAGTCGCTGCACACGAACTCGTTCGACGAGGCGCTGTCCCTGCCGTCGGAGCGCGCCGCGAGGATCGCCCTCCGCACCCAGCAGGTGATCGCTCACGAGGCCGGGGTCATCGACACGCCGGACCCGCTCGGGGGCTCGTACTTCGTCGAGTCGCTGACGAGCGAGATCGAGACGCGCGCCTGGGAGTACCTGGAGAAGATCGACGGGATGGGCGGCTCGGTCCAGGCGATCGAGGCCGGATGGATCCAGGACGAGATCCACGACGCGGCCTACCGCATCCAGCGGGGGGTGGAGTCGGGGGAGCGGATCGTCGTGGGGGTGAACCGGTACGCCGAGGACGAGGAGGAGCCCGTCGAGCTCGAGCGCCTCGACGAGGAGGCCGTGGCCCGGCAGGTCGAGCGGTTGGTGGCCCTCCGCGAGGAGCGCGATGCCCCGGCGGTCGAGGCCACGCTGTCGGCCGTTGAGGAGGCCGCCCGTGGGACCGACAACCTCCTCTACCCGATGCGGGAGGCGCTGAAGGCGCGGGCCACCCTGGGAGAGGTGTCCGACCGGCTGCGCGGGGTCTTCGGGGAGCATCGCCCGCGGTGAGCGAGCACGTCGCCATCGTCGGGGGGACCGGCGAGCTCGGGTTCGGGATCGCCCTGAGGCTGGGGAGGCGCGGCCGTCGGGTCGTCATCGGCTCCCGGTCGGCGGAGAAGGCCGCAGACGCCGTGGCCCGGGTGGCCGAGATCATCGGGGAGGACGCCCCCGTGGAGGGCGCGGAGAACCCCGAGGCCGTGGCCGACGCTCGCGTGGTCTTCGTGACGGTGCCCTACGCCGGGCAGGCCCCGACCTACAAGGCGCTGAAGGAGCGCTGGCCCGAGGGGGCGATCGTCTGCGACACGACGACGCCGCTGGCTACGGCGGTGGGAGCGGCCGCGACCCAGGTGCTCCGTCCCTGGCAGGGGTCGGCGGCCGAGCAGGCGGCCTCGTATCTCCCGGGCCACGTCCGCTTCGTCTCCGGCTTCCACACGGTCAGCGCCGAGGTGCTGGAGGACCTCGACCACGACCCCGACTGCGACGTGCTCCTCTGCGGGCGGGACGGGGAGGCGAAGGCGGCCGTGGGGGAGCTCGTCGAGGAGATGGCGATGCGCTGGGTGGACGCCGGGCCGCTGACGATGGCCAGGGTGGTGGAGCCTCTCACGGCCGCGCTGATCCGAGTGAACAAGGCCTACGGCATCCGGAACGCCGGCTTCAGGGTGACCGGCCGCGAGGCCTGGGGCCGCCCGGGCTGAGGCTCAGCCGATCGTGGCGATCGCCTGCCCCCCCTGCACGACGTCGCCGACGGAAACGGCCACCGAGCTGATCGTCCCGTCCTGGGTCGCCGCGATGTGGTTCTCCATCTTCATCGCCTCGAGGATGCAGACCACGTCGCCCGCCTCGATCTCCTGCCCCTCCTCCACGAGGACCTTGAGGATCGTGCCCTGCATGGGGGCGACGACCGCGCCGTGGGCGCCGGAGTGGTGCGCCTGGGCGGCCGCCGCGGGCGCGGGCGGGGGGGCTGCGCGGTCGTCGCCCCACACCCGGACCGGCACCCTTCGCCCGCCGACCTCGACCACGAGGTGGCCCGGGGGGTCGGGGGGCGCCGACGAGGCGGGCTCGGCCTCCTCGGACCGGAACATCCCCTCCTCCAGGGCCCGCTCCACCCACTTCGTGGTGTGGCTCCCCTCGCGGAACGCGATCGTGTTCAGCACCCACCGGTGGAAGGGGACCGTGGTGGGGACGCCCTCCACCTCGAGCTCGTCGAGCGCCCGGAGCATGCGGCGGCGGGCCGCCTCGCGGTCCTCGCCCCAGACGATCAGCTTGGCGAAGAGCGAGTCGTAGTCGCCGGGGATCGTCCGGCCCTCGGTGATCCCGGCGTCCACGCGGACGAAGGGCCCCGACGGGAAGACCAGCCGGCGCACGAACCCCGGGCGGGGGAGGAAGTCCGCGGCCGGGTCCTCCGCGTTGATGCGGCACTCGATCGCGTGGCCCCGCAGGTCGGGGGTCCCCGGGTCCACCTTCTCGCCCAGGGCCACTTCGATCTGCATCCGCACGAGGTCGAGGCCGGTCACCATCTCGGTCACCGGGTGCTCGACCTGGAGCCGGGTGTTCATCTCCAGGAAGTAGAAGGAGCCGTCGTCCTCGACCAGGAACTCCACCGTGCCCGCGTTCCTGTACCCGGAGGCCTTGGCGATGGCCAGCGCCGCCTCGCCGATCCTGCTGCGCAGGTTCTCGTCCACGACGGGGGAGGGGCTCTCCTCGACGAGCTTCTGGTAGCGGCGCTGGAGCGAGCAGTCCCGCTCCCCGAGGAACGAGGCGTTGCCGTACTCATCGCAGAGGATCTGTGCCTCGACGTGGTGGGCGCTGGCCAGGTACCGCTCGAGGTAGACCTCGGGGCGGCCGAAGTAGGCCCGGGCCTCGCGGGAGGAGCGCTCCACGGCCTCCTCCAGCTCCGCCGGCGTCGCCACGAGGTGCATCCCCCGGCCACCCCCCCCGAACGCGGCCTTCACGGCCAGCGGGAAGCCGATCCGCTCGGCCACCCGGGCCGCCTCGCGGGCGTCGACCGGTTCGGAGAGCCCGGGGATCACGGGGACCCCCGCCCGCTCGGCGGCCCGGCGGGCGGCGGCCTTGTCGCCCATTCTCTCCATCGCCTCGGGCGGGGGACCGATGAACGTGAGCCCGGCCTCGGCGCAGGCCCGGGCGAAGTCGAAGTTCTCGGCCAGGAACCCGTATCCCGGATGGACCATCGTGGCCCCGGATCTGCGGGCCGCCTCGAGGATCGCCCCGACGTTCAGGTAGGAGCTCGCCGGCGAGGCCGGGCCGATGTGGTGCGCGCGGTCGGCCATCTCGACATGCAGCGCGTCGCGGTCCGCGTCGGAATAGACGGCGACGGTGGGGATGTCGAGCTCCCGGCAGGTGCGGATCACCCGCACGGCGATCTCACCGCGGTTCGCGATCAGGACGCGTGGCTTCCCCATCAGACCCCACCTGAGATAATCGGGCCCGCCCATGGGCTCCGAGACGCTGAGTCAGGATAGCCTGCGCGCAGCCGTCCGTGCCGCAGGCATCGAGGCCCCTCCCCGATACCACGCGAGCATCGGCTCCACGAACGTCGAGGCCGCGCGGCTGGCCGCGGAGGGCGCCCCTGCCTGGACGGTGGTGGCCGCCGGGCACCAGACCGAGGGCAAGGGGCGGCTGGGGCGGCGGTGGGTGGAGGCGCCGGGCCGGGGCCTCCTGATGAGCGTCCTGCTGCGGCCCCGGATCGACCCGGCCGAGGCACCCCTGATCTCCCTCCTGGCCGCCCTGGCGATGGCCGATGCCTGCCGGGAGCTCACGACGGCCGAGGTGGGGTGCAAGTGGCCCAACGACCTCGTGATCGGGGAGCGGAAGGTGGGGGGCGTGCTGGCCGAGGCGCGGATCGAGGGGGGAGAGGTGATCCACGTCGTCGTGGGCACGGGGGTCAACGCGCGGATGCGGGCCGAGGACTTCCCTCAGGAGCTCCGGCCAACGGCCACGAGCCTGGAGGTCGAGGGGGAGGCCGTGCACCCCGCCCTGCTGGTCCGCCGGTACCTGGAGCGCCTCCGGCGGGGGCTCGGGCGGGAGGGGTTCTCCCCCGCGCTCCTCGATGCCTATCGAGAGCGGTGCGTCTCACTGCGGCGCACCGTCCGGGCCACCACGACCGAGGGTGAGGAGGTCGAGGGGATGGCCGTGGACGTCGACGAGCGGGGAGGGCTCGTGATCGAGACGCCCCGGGGTCGGCGCGCGGTCGCCTTCGGCGAGGTCGCCCACCTGGCCCCGGAGGGCCTGCCGACTCGTCCCGAAGCGTGACGCTCTTGCCGTGACGCCCGACCCGGCTTACCTTGGACCGGCCACACACGAGGAGGTACCGGGGTGGCCTTTCCGAGCCGGATGTCCGAGGGCGAGCACCAGGTCCTTGCGCTCCGCCCTCACTGGATGGGGGTGGTCGCGCCGCTCGTCATCACCGTCCTCCTCCTGGTCGGGATGGCGGCGGCGCTGCTCAGCATCCCCGAGAGCTGGCCGTCGTGGGTCCGGTGGATCGTGGTCGGGGCGTTCTCCCTGATCCTCCTCGTGTGGCCGTTCCGCAGGATCGGGGCGTGGGTCACCTCCGAGTACGTCATCACGAACGAGCGGGTGGTGCACCGGCAGGGCTGGCTGACCAAGCGATCCGTCGAGATCCCGATCATGGGGGTGGCCGACGTCGTCTTCAGCCAGTCGGTCCTCCAGCGGCTCGTTCGGGTGGGGGACGTGGTGATCGAGTCGGCCGGCGGCCTCGGCTTCACCAGGCTCGCCTACATCCCCCGGGCCGACGACGTCCATCGGACGCTCTACGACCTGATCGAGGACGCCCGTGTCGTCACCTCGAACAACCACGGCCCCCCCGGACCCCTCGACCAGATCGAGCGGCTGGCGCGGCTGCGCGAGCGGGGGCTGCTGACCCCCCAGGAGTTCGAAGTCCACAAGCAGCGGCTCCTGAAGCAGCTGTGACCGCCCCGGACCCGGAGTTCATCCGGCGCCGCACCACCGAGGCGGTCCTCGCCGACGGCACCCGGGTGCTCCTGCGGCCCCTCGTGCCCGAGGACGGGCCGAAGATGCTGGAGGCCTTCGACCGCCTGTCGCCCGAGAGCCGGTACCGGAGATTCATGTCGCCGGTGGACGAGCTCAGCCCCGAGATGGTCCGCAAGCTGACCGACCTGGACTACGTCGACCACTTCGCGTGGGCGGCCCTGGCTGTGGACGAGCCCGGCCGGCCGGGGATCGGGGTCGCTCGCTACGTGCGCGCCGAGGACGACCCGCAGGTGGCGGAGGCGGCCGTCACCGTGATCGACGAGTACCAGGGGCGGGGGCTCGGCTCGCTGCTGCTGCAGGCGCTCGGCGCCAGCGCCCTCGAGCACGGGATCACCCGGTTCAGGGGGTACGTCCTGGAGGACAACCGGGCGATGCGGGACATCCTGGAGGAGCTGGGGGGGACGGCGCACCACGACGGCGCTGGGATCGTCCGGGTCGAGGTCGAGCTTCCGATCGCGGACGAACTGCGCTCCTCGCCCGCCTACCGCGCCCTGCGCGCGCTGGCCAGGGGGGAGGGGCCGCGGCTGCTGCGCTGGGGGGCGCTGTGGGAGCATCCCGGGTGAGTGGGGATTCGTGGTGGCTCGGGGCCCTTTGCTAGACTGCGCGCGCCCATGAACGACCGCGTCGCGATCGTCGGCGTCGGCCACGCGGGGTTCGCCCCGATCACGGCCGGCGTCTCGTACAAAGAGCTGATGTTCGAGGCCGCGATGCGCGCCTACGACGACGCCGGCGTGGACGTCCGCCGCGACGTGGACTCCTTCGTCGGGTGCTCCGAGGACTTCTGGGAAGGCACCTCGATCTTCGACGAGTACCTCCCCGACCAGATCGGCGGCGCCCTCCGGTCGGTCCACACCGTGTCGGCCGACGGGCTGTTCGGGATCGCCACGGCCCTGATGCTGATCCGCTCGGGGCACGCCGAGGTCGTGGCCGTGGAGAGCCACAGCAAGGCCTCGGACATCCTCACCCCCGGCTCGATCCACGAGTTCGCGCTCGACCCCGTCTACAACCGGCCGCTCCGCGTCACGCCGCACGCCATCGCCGGCCTCGAGATGCACCGCTACCTCGAGGTCTCCGGGACGACCGAGGAGCAGTGCGCGCTCGTGGTGGCGAAGAACCGGCGGATGGCCCTGGACAACCCCCGCGCCGCCTACCCCACCGAGGTGACGGCGGCGGACGCGCTCGACTCCGAGCCGCTGGCCTGGCCCCTGAAACGGCTCGAGGTGGCCGATCGGGCCGACGGCTGCGTCGTGATGGTGCTGGCGAGCGAGGGCCGGGCCCGGGATCTCACGGACGCGCCCGTCTGGGTGCTCGGCACGGGCTGGTCCACCGGCGCGGCCTCGCTGGAGAGCCGTGAGTGGGACCGCTCCCTCGATGCGCGGCAGGCCGCCGACCGTGCGTACCGGATGGCGCGGATAGGCCACCCGACGGGGGTCGTGGACCTGGCCGAGGTCGACGACCGGTACGCGTATCGCGAGCTGATGCACCTCGAGGCCCTGCGGCTGGCCCACCCCGGCGAGGCGGGCGCGATGCTCGAGGATGGGATCTTCGGGCGGGACGGCGATGTCCCGGTCAACGTCTCGGGCGGCTCGCTCGGCCAGGGCAACCTCTTCGAAGCCAACGGCCTGGCCCGCGCCCTGGAGTGCGTGCTGCAGCTCCGGGGCGAGGCGGGGGAGCGGCAGGTCGAGGACGCCGGGGTCGCCGTGGCGCAGTCGTGGCGGGGCGTCCCCACCGCGACCTCGGCCGTAGCGGTGTTCGCGTCCGACGAGGCGGTGGCGTGATGCCGCGGCTTCGGCGACTCGACCACGTCTATTACTGGACCCAGGACATGGACCGAGCTGTGAAGTTCTATCGCGACGTCCTGGGGCTCGAGCTGATCCGGCAGGAGGGGTCGAGCTGGGCGGAGTTCGAGACCGGGACCATCCGGCTCGCCCTCCACGGTGCGGTGGAGGGGAGGCCGGCGGAGGCCGGCGGCGCCACGGCCGTCTTCGAGGTGGATGACCTCGACGCGACGCGGGCCGCGCTCGAGGAGCGCGGCGTGGAGCTCCTCGACCACATGGGCGAGGTGGAGGGCTTCGCGCGTTTCGCTTCCTTCCTCGACCCCGACGGCAACACGGTGCAGGTGATCGAGTACACGAAGGGAGCTTCTTGATGGGCCAGCGGGTCGCGGCCGTCGGCGCCGGGATGACGCGGTTCGTCCGGCGGGCGCAGGAGACGGGAAAGGAGCTGGCCTGGGAGGCGGCCCGGGCTGCGCTCGAGGCGGCCGACATGACGATCGACGACATCGACTGCGTGACGATGGGCACCGCCCCCGACGCCTTCGACGGGGTCCACATGAAGTCGGAGTACCTGGCCGACGGCGCCGGCGCCTGGGGGAAGCCCTACTACCGGACCTACGTCGGCGGCGGCACCGGCGTCTTCTCCGCGATCCACGGCTGGTGGCAGGTAGCATCGGGGCAGTTCGACACGTGCCTGGTCGTGGCGGAGGAGAAGATGTCCTCGACCCAGCCCCACCCCCAGGGCGCGTTCATCACGATCTTCGACAACATGATCGAGCGGCCGCTGGGCCCCAACCTGCTGTGGATCTTCGCGCTGGAGATGAACCGCTACATGCAGGTCTACGGGCTGGACAAGGCCGACATCGCGGCGGTCTCGGTGAAGAACAAGCGGAACGCGGCCGACCACCCCGCCGCCCTGCTCGGGGACGCCGACATCACCGTGGAGGACGTCCTGAACAGCGAGACGCTGGCCTGGCCCGTCCAGCGCCTCGACGTCTCGCCGGTGACCGACGGCGCGGTCGCCGTGGTAATGGCGGCCGAGCACGTGGCGAAGAAGAAGTCCCCGATGCCGGTCTGGGTCGAGGGCGTGGGCTGGCACCTCGACACGGCCTACTGGACGAATCGCGACCTCGTGTACCCGCGCTACGTGGAGTACGCGGCCCGGCAGGCCTACGAGATGGCGGGGATCCGGGAGCCGCGCAAGGAGATCCACATCGCCGAGCCCTACGACCCGTTCGACTACAAGGAGCTGCACCACCTCGAAGGGCTCCAGCTCTTCGAGAAGGGGAAGGCGCCCGAGGCGATGCGCGACGGCGTGCTGAACCGCGACGGCGACCTGCCGTCGTGCCCCTCGGGCGGGTTGCTGGGCGTGGGCAACCCGATCGCCGCGGCCGGCCTCATGAAGATCGCCGAGCTCTACTGGCAGATCTCGGGCCAGGCCGGGAAGCGCCAGGTGCCGGGCGACCCACGCCGGGGCGTGGCCCAGGCCTGGGGGGACCTGATGCAGGTGGGAACCGTGGTGGTGATGGGCCGATGACGCCGAAGCGAGACCTCCGCGCCGTGGACGAGACCCAGCCCACGACCTTCTACGGGCCGACGTACCTGAAGAGCGAGGAGTTCCGCAAGGCGATCGGCGCGGTGGACTTCGCCGTGGATGCGCGCTACGCGTGGGACACGGGCGTGGCGATCAGCCGCTTCCTGGAGGGCTTGAAGGAGGGACGGATCCTGGGCCGCGAGTGCCGCTCGTGCGGCCGGACGCTCGTGCCGCCCAGGATGTTCTGCGAGGAGTGCTTCCGCCCCACCGACCGCTGGGTGGAGGTGCCCGATCGCGGGACCGTCAACACGTTCTCGATCTGCTACATCCAGTGGGACATGGTCGAGCTCGAGGAGCCCGAGCTGCCGTTCGTCCTGGAGCTCGACGTCGACACGCCGATGATGGGCTTCATGCACAAGCTGGGCGAGGTCGATCCCGAGAGGATCGAGGTGGGCATGGAGGTCGAGGCCGTGTGGAAGCCCGAAGGGGAGCGCGAGGGCTCGATCCTCGACATCCGCTACTTCCGTCCCCGGGACGCCGCGATGCGGAAGGGGACCCGCCGGAAGACCTCGGCGAGGAAGTCGCCGGCGAAGAAGACGAGGTCCCGGAAGCGGTCCGGCGCGAGGCGGAAGGCGGGCTGAATGTTCGAGAAGATCAGCGACCCCAAAGAGGTGCGGCTGGTCGAGGGCTACATCCCTCTGGAGCACCGCTACACGCCGGGCGTCGCAGGGGAGGCCTTCTTCGCATCGCTGATGAAGGGCGAGTTCCTGGCCTCGGGATGCGAGCGCTGCGGGGTCGTCTACTGCCCGAACCGGATCTTCTGCGAGCGGTGCATGGGGGAGCTGGACGCCGACCGCACGGTGGGCCCTCGGGGGAGGATCGAATCGTTCACCGTCGTCTACGCGGGGGTGGAGGGCGAACCGCTCGAGGAGCCTCGGACGATCGGCCTCGTCCGGCTGGAGGGGGCCGACACGGTGCTAATGCACGAGCTCGTGGGCTTCGACGAGGGGCCGCAGATTGGCGACGAGGTCGAGCCCGACTTCGAGCCGAGGAACCGGCGGACGGGCTCGATCCTCGACCTGCGCGGCTTCAGGCCCGCTCGCTGAGGACCGCCAGCGCGTCCACCGCCACCGCGCCCTTCCTGGAGACGATCAGCGGGTTCGTCTCGAGCTCGACGAGCCGCCCCTTGAGGTCGACGAGGAGCCGGGCCACCGCGTCGAGCGCCGCCGCAACGGCCTGCAGGTCATGGCGGCGGCGCTCGAGCCCCAGCCGGGCGGCGCGGCGGCCGACGAAGGCCGCGGCCTCACCCGCGCGGAGCGGCGCAGCCAGGAACTCCGCCTCGCCCGCCTCGGCCGCCGCCCCGCCCGGCTTCACGGTCACGGCGGGACCGAAGCGCTCGTCCCAGACCCCGCCCACCAGCACCTCGGCCCCCGAGGCCATCCGCTGGACGAGGATGCCGTCGGGCGCGACGCCCGCCCTCCGCGCCGCCCGCAGGACCGCGGCGGCGGCGCGCTCGACCTCGGGCCCGGCGCGGAGCCCGACCTTCACGGCCCCCGCCGCGGTCTTGTGGGGGAGGGCCGCGGCCAGCGCCTTCACGGCCACGGGGAAGCCGAGCCTCGCCGCGGCCCGGGCGGCCTCGTCTGGCGTGTGGGCGACGGCTTCCTCCGGGGCCTCGATCCCGTAGAGGCCAAGCAGGTTCCGGGCCCGGAGCTCGTCGAGCGGCCCGGATCGTCCCCGCAGCAGGGCGCCGGCCCTCCGGCGCGCGGGGTGCGGGGCCTGGGTGCGGCCTCCAGACGTCTGGGAGAGGTCCAGCAGGGCCCGGATCGCCGTGGGCGCCGCCTGGATGCCCTGCAGGACGGGGATGCGGAGGTGCTCCGCCGACTTCCTGCCCGCGTCGTCGAGGGCCAGGGGGACGGGGGCCAGCGAGATCATCACCGTCCCCGTCTCCCTCGCCAGCCGCTCTGCGGCAGCCAGCACCGAGGGCTCCCAGCTCCCCTGGACGGGGTCGCGGGAGGGGAAGGCGTCGAACGCCACGACCCCGATCGCGGGGTCGTGGGCCAGGGCCTCCAGGGCGCCCTCGAACATCGGGGTCTCCACCGAGGCCTGGCCCGTGACGTCGAGGGGGTTGCCGGGCTTGGCGAAGGGGGGCAGGGCCCGTCGCATCCGCCGGACGGTGGCCGCGGACGGCGCCGGCATCTCGAGGCCCGCCGCCTCCGCGTGCTCGGCAAACAGCGTGCAGCTGCCGCCCGACTGGAACGCGACCGCCACGCCCCGGCGCTTCGGCCGGGTGGCGCGGGACGCCAGGGCCGCGGCCTCGAAGAGCGCCACCGAGTCCGGGACGAGGGCGGCGCCGAGCCGGCGCAGCCACGCGTCGCGAACGCCGGTGCGCCCGGCCACGGCGCCGGTGTGGGCGATCACCGCGCGACCGGCGATCTCGCCGTGGCCGGGCGCACACACGAGGAGCGGCTTCCCCGCCTCCCGAAGCGCGTCCGCGGCACCGGCGAACCCGGCGGGGTCGCGCACGGTCTCGACGTAGCAGGCGACGACCGTCGTCTCCGGGTCGGCGGCGGCCCAGGTCAGCATGTCGGCCAGCCCGACCGACGCCTCGTTCCCGACGCCGATCACGAGGCGGACGCCCAGACCCCGATCCCCGGCCATCTGCGCCAGCGACCAGGCCACCGTCCCGCTCTGCGAGACGACCGTGAGGCCTCCCGGCGCGAGCGGCGGCGGCCGGCCCGTCCCGTAACACCAGACGCGGTCGGTGACGTTGACATAGCCCTCGACGTTGGGCCCGATCACGGGCATGCCGGCCCGCCGCGCCGCCGCCGCCAGCTCCTCCTGCATCGCTGCGCCCTCGCCCCCCGACTCGGCGAACCCGCTCGAGACGACCATCGCGCTGCGCACGCCGGCCCGCGCCGCATCCTCCACCGCCGAGACGGCGTGGCGCGCGGGGACCACGATCACTGCGAGGTCGACGCCCTCCGGCAAATCGGCCGCCGAGGGCACACAGCGGAACCCCCACACCTCGCGGTACTTCGGGTTGACGGGGAAGATCGGCCCCTCGAACCCGGCCGCGCGCAGGTTCTCGTAGAACTCGGGGGCCCAGGAGCCCTCGGCCTCCGAGGCGCCGACGATGGCGATCGATCGCGGGGCAAGCAGGGGCCGCAGGCCCCGCACGCTCGTCACCCCTCCTCCATCCGGAACCGCTCGTCGCGCCAGCGGATCGCGGCCTTCAGGCCCTCCTCCTCCCGGATCCGGTTGAACTCCTTCCGCTCGGGCACCTCGGCCGCCTCGATCAGCGCGTCGAGGTCGAGGTTCGCCCAGAGCGCCTCCCGGAAGCCGGACGCCTCCAGCGAGCGGTTGATCGCGGCCTTCGTCAGCGAGATGCTGACCGGGTCCATCACCGCGATCTCGCGGGCCAGCTCGAGCGTCTCCTCCTCCAGTCGGTCGGCGGGCACGACCCTGTTCACGAGCCCGATCCGCAGGGCCTCCTCGGCCGGCACGCGGTCCTCGCCGGTGAGCAGGAGCTCCTTGGCCTTGCGCGCGCCGACCAGCCAGGGCATGACGAGGGTGACCACGCCGCTGCCGTAGCGGATCTCGGGCTCGCCGAACCTCGCGTCGTCCGAGGCCACCGCGACGTCGCACATCATCATGAGGTCGCAGCCCCCGGCGAGGCAGTAGCCGTGCACCTCGGCGATCACCGGCTGGGGGTGGTCGAAGATCTCCAGCATCCGACGCAGGTCGTGGGCCAGCTCGTTCCGCCAGGCGACCGCGTCCATCTCGCCCGACCGACCCTCCTCCTTGAGGTCGTAGCCGGCGCAGAACGCCCGCCCCGCTCCCCGGATCACCACGACCCGGGCGTCGTCGTCCTCGGCGGCCCGCCCCAGCGCCGCCGACAGCTCCTCGATGAGCTTGCTCGACAGCGCGTTGAGCGCGCCCGGGCGGTTCAGGGTCAGGCGGCGGACCGGCCCGAGCTGCTCCTCCAGCAGGACCGGATCGCTCACGAGGCGACCGCGGCGCAGAACTCGGCGAAGACCTCGACAAAGCGGTCCACGTCTTCCTCGGAGTGCTGGACCGAGAGCGTCCACTGCTCCTCGTCGCCCGGCGTCATGAAGATCCCGCGGTTCATGGCCCAGGCCCACGAGGCCTCGAACAGCTCCCCGTTCGCCTGCAGGAAGTCGCGGTAGTCGCGGAGCGGCTCCCGCCGGTACGAGACGCACCCCTTGCACCCCAGGTCGACGGTGTGCGCGGGGATGTCGTGCTCCTCGATCGCCGCTCGGCAGCCCTCGGCCAGCCGGGTCCCGATCGCCCCCATGTGCTCGTAGGCCTCGGGGGTGAGGACCTCGGTGAGGGCCGCGAGCCCCGCCGCGGCGGCCAGCGGGTTCCCGTTGAACGTGCCCTGCTGAGCCGCGCCGTGGTTGATCACGTCCATGACGTCCGCCTTCCCGCCGAAGGCGCCCGTCGGGACGCCGCCGCCGATCGCCTTGGCGAAGCAGGCCAGGTCGGGCTGGACGCCGAACCGCTCGGTGGCGCCGCCCTCGGCGATCGTGGCCCCCGACTTCACCTCGTCGAAGATCAGGACCACGCCGTGGCGGGTGCAGAGCTCCCGCACCCGCTCCAGGTAGCCGGGCTGGGGGAGGACGATGCCGATGTTCATCATCACCGGTTCCATGATCAGGCAGGCGACGTCGGGGGCGCGCTCGTCCAGCATGGCCTCGAGGGCGTCGGCGTCGTTGAAGGGCACGACGAGCGTGCGCTTCGCCATCTCGGGAGGGATGCCCTTCGACATCGGCCGGTCGGGCGGGACGTCGCGGCCGCCCATCATGTCGGCGTTCGACACCACGCTGAACATCACCGTGTCGTGGTGGCCGTGGTAGGAGCCGGCGATCTTCAGGACCGTGTCCCGGCCCGTCGCGGCCCGCGCGATCCTGATCGCGTCCATCGTGGCTTCGGTGCCCGAGTTCACGAAGCGGACCATGTCGAGCCTGAAGCGCCTGCGCAGCTCCTCGGCGAACGCGACCGCGGTCTCGGTGGTCACCGCGAAGTGCGTACCCTCGCCGGCCGTCCGGCGGATCGCCTCCACGACCTTGGGATGGGCGTGACCCACGGCCATCGTCCCGAAGCCGTTGTGGAAGTCGATGTACTCCGTCTCGTCCACGTCCCAGACGCGGCTGCCCCTCCCTCCCTCCAGGTAGACGGGGTACGGCTCGGCGGCGTGGAAGGACGACGCCACGCCCATCGGCATCGACCTCGACGCGCGCTCGTACAGCTTGGCGGATGCCGGCGTCCGCTCCAGGAGGCGCGCGGTCTCCTCCTTGGCGATCTCCCGAGCCCGTGCGGTGATCCGGTCGTCCATCGCTCCTCCTTATCGCAGATAGCCGGCGACGATCTCCTCGCCCCGGCGCCGCTGGAGCCAGACGCTCCCCAGCGCGAGCGCGACGCCGATCACGAAGATCAGGGTACCCATCACGTTGACCTGGGGCGGCACGCCGAAGCGGCTGGCCCCGTACACCCAGAGCGGGAACGTGAGCTCGCCGCCCGCGTTGAACAGCGTGATCACGAAGTCGTCCACGGAGAGTGCGAACGCCAGCACCGCCGCGGCCAGCACTCCGGGGAAGATCAGGGGGAGCGTGACCGTGCGGAAGGCCGTCCAGGGCGCCGCCCCGAGGTCCTTGGCCGCCTCCTCCCACTCTCGGTTGAAGCCCTGCGTCCGCGCCTTCACCGTCACGACCACGAACGAGATGTTGAACATGATGTGCGCGATGAGGATCGTGAGCAGGCCCCGGTCCATCCCCAGCGTGATGAAGAGCGAGAGCAGCGAGGCGCCCAGCACGACCTCGGGGGTCCCCAGCGGCAGGAAGATGAACAGGTTCGCCCCCGCCTTCCCCCGGAAGCGGTAGCGCGTCAGGGCCAGGGCCATCATCGTGCCGAGCACCGTGGAGACGATCGTGGCGCCCGCCGCGATCAGCAGCGAGTTCTTGATCGCCTCGATGAGCTCGGGGAAGTCGCCCAGAGTGCGGTAGTGCTCGAGCGTGAACCCCTGCCACGTGAAGTTGAAGCGCCCCGTGATGTCGTTGAAGCCGAACACGATCATCACGAGGATCGGCAGGACGAGGTAGACGATCACCAGGCCGGTGTACGCGGGCAGGATCCAGCCCCGGCCCTCCGGCCTCCGGACCGGTGTCTCGGTGGCCCCCGGCGGCGCCACAACGTCCCGGGGAGGCGGTCTCACGCTCATCCCGTCAGCTCCTCGGTGCCCAGAAGCTTGGCGTACACCGCCACGCCGATCAGGATGCCGGCGAGCAGGAGGAAGGAGATCGCCGCCGCCTCGGGGTAGTCGTTGTTCACCAGGAACTCCTGCTGGATCACGTTGCCGATCATCGTGGTGTTGATGCCGCCCAGGACCTCCGCATTGATGAAGTCGCCGACCGCGGGGATGAACGTCAGGAGGGAGCCTGCGAACACGCCCGGCAGTGACAGGGGCAGCGTGACCCGGAGGAACGCCGACGCGCGGCTCGAGTACAGGTCCCCGGCCGCGTCCAGCAGGCTCCGGTCCATCCGCTCCAGCGCCACGTAGAGGGGGAGCGCCATGAAGGGCAGGAAGTTGTAGACGAGGCCGCCGATCACGGCGAACGGCGTCGCCAGGACGCGGAAGTCCTCTCCCACCAGACCCAGGTTCTTCAGCGTCCCGAAGAGAAACCCGTCGTCGGCCAGGATGAACTTCCACTCCAGCGTCCGGATGATGAACGAGACGAAGAACGGCATGATCAGGAGGAACAGCAGGGCGTTCTTCCATCGGCCGCCCCGGAACGCGATCGTGTAGGCGAGCGGGTAGCAGATCACGAGCAGGGCCGCGGTGACGATGAGTCCGTAGAAGATCGAGCGGATGAACTGCGTGTCGAACTTCCCGAGCACGTCCAGGTAGGTCTGGAACCGCCAGGTCAGCTCGTAGCCCCGCTCCAGCGAGCCCTCCTGCAAAGAGACGGACAGCATCGAGACCATCGGCACCACGAAGAAGACGAGGAGCCACAGCCCGCCGGGGAGCAGGAGAGAGTAGGGGGCGCTCCCGCGGCGCCACCTCGCCCGTCGCGGCGCCGCGGTCTCGGCCGTCGTCGCCACCGGCTCAGCCCTGCACGACGGCCTGGAAGAGCTCGTTCCAGGCGGCTTCCTCTTCCTCGTCGAGGTTCTTGTAGTTGTAGAGCTGGGCCTCGACCTCCTCCGAGGGGAAGACGAGCGGGCTCTCGGCGATCTGCTCGAGCAGCTCGGCCTCGCCTCCCGAGGCCTCCGCCGCGTCCTGGCGGATGAGGTCGGGCACCTGGCTCACCGGCGACTCGTACCAGACCCACTCTGTGATGTTCGTGGCAATCCGCGGGTCGTACACGAAGTTCATGAACTCGTGCGCGTCGGCCGGGTGCTCGGCCCCGACCGGGATCAGCATGTTGTCGGTCCAGCGCATCGCCCCCTCCTCCGGGATGATGAAGCGCAGGTTCGGGTTGTCCTGCTGGAGGGCGAAGACGTCCCCCGACCACGCCATCGAGACCCAGAGGTTCCCGGTGGCGAGCTGGTCCGTGTAGTCGTTGCCGAAGTAGCCGCGGACGATGCCGGCCTCACGCTGCTCGAGCAGCTTCTGCTGCGCGGCCTCCACGTCCTCCATCGTGGCCTCCTCAGGGACGACGCCGTTCGCCAGGAGGGCGAACCCGAAGGAGTCCCGCATCTCGGTGAACATCCCGACGTGCCCCTCGAACGCCGGGTCCCACAGGTCCTCCATCGAGGTCAGCTCCCTGCCGGTCCGCTCGACGTCGTAGCCGATCCCCGTGATCCCGGCCGCCCACGGGATGCTGTAGGTGTTCTCCGGGTCGTAGGAGGGGTCCTTGAACTTCTCGAAGGCGTTGGCCTCGAAGTTCGGGAGGCGGTCGTGGTGCAGCGGCTGGAGGAACCCCAGTCGGATCATCTTGGCCACCATCCAGTCGGTGACCACGATGATGTCGTAGCCGGCCGACTGGCCGCGCGAGAGCGGCTCCTGGATCGTCCCGAAGAACTCCTCGTTGTCGTTGATGACCACCTGGTAGTCGATCTGGATGCCAGTCTCCTCGGTGAAGGAGACGAGCGTCGGGCTCTCGCCCTTGGCCCGGTCGATGTACAGCGGCCAGTTGGCCATCACGACCTGGCCCGCGATCTCGGGCAGCGGCGAGGGGCTGGCCTCGGTCGGGGTGGGGCCCGCCTCTTCGTCCTCGCCCTGGATGCCGCAGGCCGCCAGGAGCGCGCCCACGCCCAGGAACACCGATCCGCGGCCCGCGCGACGCAGGAGCTCCCGTCGCGACATCGGGTCCCGAAGACCGCCGAACAGCTCGTTCATCCCCTCAGTCATGCCGACCTCCTTCAGCCTGGCTCCACCACGAACGTGTGCTGCGGATGCCACGAGAGGACGACCTCCTCCCCCGTGGCGGGCGCCCGCTCCTCGGGCGCGTCGACGTTCTGCGCGTACACGGTCAGCTGCTCACCGCCGGGGGCCTCCACCGTGTAGACGCTGCTGACGCCCACGTACGTCGAGACGAGCAGTCGCCCCCGGATCGCGTTGCGGCCCTCGGGCGGGGCCGACTCGCCGGGGGCGATGCGGATCTTCTCGGGACGGACGCCGAGGTGGGCCTCGCGGAGGTCGGCGCGCACGCGGTCGTGGGGCACGCGCACCTTCTCCCCCGAGGCCAAGACCACGACCGCGTGCGCGCCGTCCCTGCCCTCGATCGTCCCCGTGAGCAGGTTCGAGGCCCCGAGGAACCCGGCCACGAACTCGGTGGCCGGCTCCTCGTAGACCTCCTCGGGGGCGCCGACCTGTTCGATCCGCCCCGACCGCATCACGGCGATGCGGTCCGACATCGTCATCGCCTCGTCCTGGTCGTGCGTGACGTAGATGAACGTGATCCCGACCTCGTGCTGGATCCGCTTCAGCTCGAGCTGCATCTGCTTGCGCAGCTTCAGGTCGAGGGCCCCCAGAGGCTCGTCCAGTAAGAGCACCTGGGGATGGTTCACGAGGGCCCGGGCCAGCGCCACCCGCTGGGCCTGGCCCCCGGAGAGCTGTCCCGGCCGGCGCGGCTCGAAGCCGGGGAGGTCCACGAGCTCGAGCATCTCGGCCACCCGGCGCCTCACTTCGTCCTTCGGGGTCTTCTTCCGGCGGAGCCCGTAGGCCACGTTCTCGAAGACATCGAGATGGGGGAAGAGCGCGTAGGACTGGAAGACCGTGTTCACGTCCCGCTTGTGGGGTGGGACGCCGGAGACGTCGCTGCCTCGCAGCTCGATGCGCCCGCCGTCGGGCTGCTCGAACCCGCCGAGCATCCGCAGGGTGGTCGTCTTGCCGCAGCCGGACGGGCCGAGGAGGCTGAAGAACTCGCCCCGCCGGATCTCCAGGTCGACGTGATCGACCGCGACCACGTCGCCGAAGGACTTGACCACGTCCACCAGGCGGACGTCGAGCTCCGTCACCCCTCACCCCCTCGCGGGACAGCGTACGGCCGCGCCCTCCGCCGCGCCCGTACCGGTCGTGGGGAAGGGCGGCCTCCGTTTGTACGAACCGGCGCAAGCGGAAGCGTACCGCAGAGGCCCTGCCTGGGCCGGGCGGGCCGGGCCGGGGGCCGCACGACTTCGTGAAAGCATTCACAAAGTTCGGTGCCGGACGGCCCATATACCCTCTGACCTGCGGAAACGGGGCCTCCCGAGGTTTGACGCTGTCGAAGCGCGACCGATATACTCTCTCGGCCCATGGCGGACAACCCCTGGAGCGGATTCGGGGAGGCCTGGGCGGTCACCGCCACGCTGATCGCGGGGATGGTCGCCTGGGGCGGGATCGGCTACCTGCTCGACCTGTGGCTGGGGTTCCGGTGGCTGTTCCTCCCGATCGGCGCGGTGGTCGGCATGGGTGGAGGGATCTACCTCGTCTACATCCGGTATGGAAGAGAAGATCGCGAGACCTGAGCACGCGATGGTGCTGAAGGCGCTGGCCGCCGGTGCGGCCGCTGCGCCCGTGGCCTTCGGCGCCGGCTTCGTGGCGGGAGGAGGCGCCGCCGCCCTCTCTGCGCTGCTCGGGGTCGTCCTGGTCGTGCTGAACTTCGCGGCCCACGGGCTCTCCCTGGCCTGGGCGGCGGGGGTCTCGATCCCCGCAGTGCAGGCGGTGGCGCTCGGAGGGTTCGTCGGTCGGATGGGGCTGATCGCCGGAACGATGGTCGCCCTCGACCGAGCCGCGTTCTTCTCGCCTCTCGTGTTCGGCCTGACGGTGATCGCGGCGACGCTCGCCCTGCTCGTCTACGAGGCCCGGCTGGTGCGCGCCGGGCTGGGGGGTGCCCTCGAGATCCCGCCCGACCCGGTGGCTGTGGCGGCCCGCGAGGCCCTGCGCCTCAAGGAGTCGACTCCGTGACCGGGCTGCTGGCGCAGGCTCACCGACCCCCCGAGCCGTTCGAGGCCCCCGGCGTCGAGATCCTCGACCCCCCCGCGATCTGGGAGTTCACCCTCTTCGGGATCCACTTCGACATCACCCGTGTCACGCTCTACCTGTTCCTGGCGGTGGCCCTCGTCGTGATCCTCTTCATGCTGGCCGCCAGGCGGCCCCAGCTCGTGCCTCGAGGCGTGCAGAACTTCGTGGAGTCGATCGTGCAGTTCATCCGCGAGGAGATCGCGCTGCAGGTGATCGGTCGCGAGGGCCTGACGTGGGTCCCGTTCCTGACGGCGCTCTTCGTCTTCATCCTCATCGGCAACATCTTC
>DASUTZ010000272.1:0-12450 GCA_036374295.1 Actinomycetota bacterium | reverse complement strand
CCCGAAGGTCGCCGTCCCGATCCGGATCGGCGGTGGCGCCAGCGACATCACGGTGATCCGGCCGGAGGGGGTTCCCATCAGGGTCCGCACGGGGGGCGGGTCGTCGAACCTGACCATCGACGACCTCCGCTTCGCGTCCGCGGGGAAGACCGACTGGCAGAGCCCCGACTACGAGGGGGCCGAGGCGCGGTACGACATCGAGATCGGGGCCGGCACCAGCGCGTTCACGGTCCGAACCTGAGCGGCTCTCGATCGGGATGCAGCCGAGAGCGAAGGCCGGGGGTTCCCGCGGCGTGACCGGGGTCAGCCCTCCGCGCCGTGCCAGGCCTCCCGCAAGCGCACTCGGCGGCCGAGCCTGAGCACCGCGCCCGAGTAGAGGCGTCCGGCCAACAGCACCATGCCGTAGGTCGTGGCCATGAGGAGGGCCGCCGACAGCGCGACGTGCCACCACGCGACCCCTCCCTGCGCCATCAGGACGGTCATGACCATCGGAGCCGTCGGAGGCAGGAGCGACCCGACGAGCGCCGCCACGCCTTCCGGCGCCGCGGCGGCCTGGAACGCCACAACGTATCCCACCAGGAGGAACGCCGTGACCGGGAACTGGACGCTCTGAGCCTCCTCCTGCCGCGAGATGAGCGACCCGGCCGTGGCGAACAGCACCGAGTAGAAGGCGTAGCCCGTCACGAACCAGAACAGGATCGACCCGAGCGTGCTCGGGGTGGTGCTGGGCAGCAGGGTGTTCCCAGAGAGCGAGACGGCGACCAGCGCTGAGCCCACGACGAGCGCGAACTGTGCCAGACCGACGAGCCCGATGCCGAGGATCTTCCCCCCGAGAAGCTGGGCGGGCCGGATCCGCGCGAGCAGCACCTCGACCACCCGGCTGGACTTCTCCTCCACCACCCCGACCAGAACGAAGCCACCGTAGAAGGCGATGGCCATGAACAGCATCACCACGGCGACGAAGCCGAGGTCGCGACGAGCCGAGCGCTCGGCCGCCGCAGGCTCGAGGCTCGTGGAACGAAGCCCCAGGGGACCGATCAGCCGCCCGGCCTCCTCTGAGGTGAGGCCGAGCTCCGCGATGGCCTCCCGACGATCGAGAGCCTGCACCGCCGAGGTCACCGCCGCCCGGAGCCCCTGATCGACCTCCGCCCTCCAGACCAGGTCCCGCTGATCGACCAGCAGAACCGAGATGTCCTCGGATCGCAGCGCGGCCCGGCCCGAGGACTCGTCGGCGAACTCGCGGACTTTCACCGAGAGCCCCATCTCCTCGCCCGCGGAGCGAAGGCTCGCGGGCAGCTCCGCTCCGCTGTCGCCGACGAGGCCGACGGTGTGGGTGGGTTCCGCACCTCCCCCGTACATCTCGGGCACGGCGATGAGCGCGACCACGATGAGGATGGAGAGCAACGTCGAGACCCGGAACGAGAGCGAGCGCACCCGCTGGTCCCATTCCCGTCGGGCCACCAGCCACAGGGAGCGCCATCCTCCGCTCATGTGCCTCGCCCCTCCGAGACGGCCTCGAGGAACAGATCCGTCAGCGAGGGCGGCTCGAAGCTGAACGTCGTGACCTCCCCCGCCCGCCGTGCGCTGGCCAGGATCTCGTCCAGGTCGACCGCCGCGTCGACCAGAACCCGCAGCCGCCCGTCCTGCTTGCTCGTCACGGTCCCACTCGGGAGGACCGGTACCCACTGCTCGCCGTCCACCCTGACCTCCAGCGAGCGGCGCGCGGATCCGGCCTTGAGCTCGTCCACCGCTCCCGCCAGGACGACCCTCCCGCGATCGACGATCACGACGTCCTGACAGACGTGCTCCACCAGGTCGAGCTGATGGCTCGAGAAGAGCACGGCGGTGCCGAGCGCGGCCGTCTGCCCGAGCATCTCGCCGAGAGACTCCACGCCGAGCGGGTCCAGCCCGCTGAACGGCTCGTCGAGCACGGCCAGCTCCGGATCGTGGATGAGCGCCGCGGCGAGCTGGACCCGCTGCTGATTGCCGTGGGAGAGCTCCTCGAGTCGCGCCCCCACCCTCTCACCGAGACTCAAGCGAGCGAGCCATGTCTCTGCTGCATCCGTGGCCGACGCAGAGCTCATGCCCGAGAGCCGCCCGAAGTAGATGAGCTGTTCCCACCCTCATCTTGGGATAGAGTCCCCGCTCCTCGGGCATGTAGCCGAATCGGGCTCGCTCCACGGGGCCGACCGCGGTCCCCTTCCACCTGACCTCGCCCCCGTCGGGACGCACCAAGCCGAAGATGGCCCGCATCGTCGTCGTCTTCCCCGCCCCGTTGGGTCCGAGGAATCCGACGATCCGACCGGCTGCTACCTCGAAGGAGACGCCGTCGAGCGCCACCAGATCTCCGTAGCGCTTGCGCAAGTCGTCGATCTGGAGCATCGGATCCTTCCTGAGCCATCCCAGTCTCCACCCGGCGTCGCGACAGGTGGAAGATGCGGACGACCCGACCGTCAGGGGCCGTCCGGCCCCGAGTCCTGAGGTGCCATCCACTCAGCGAGCGTCTTCACCGGAGGGAGAGTCGCAGGTCCCGCTTCGACAGGGACGGACGGCCCTGGTACATCGGCGCGGCGCATGGCGAGACTGCGGAGTCAAGCGGGGGAGTCGAGAGTGGCATCCAGGAGCCTTCGAGGTGATCGACCCGTTGCGCTGGTCGCGAAGGGCATCAGCAAGCGATTCGGGCGTAAGGCCGTCCTGGAGGACGTGAACCTCGACCTCCGGCCCGGCGAGGCCGTGGCCCTCGTGGGGGAGAACGGCGCGGGGAAGACCACCCTTCTCCGCATCTGTGCCGGGCTCCTCCGCGCGGACTCCGGCACCGTTCACGTGCCGGGAAGGATCGGCTACTGCCCCCAGGACGCCGGCGTCCTGGAGCTCCTCACGGCGGACGAGCACATGGTGCTCTTCGGCCGCGCGGCCGGCCTGTCCAGGCAGACGGCCCTGCGGGAGGGCAGGCGCAGCCTCGCGTGGTTCGGCTTCCCGGCGCGAGAGCGCGCGGTCGCGAAGGACCTGTCCGGTGGAACCCGTCAGAAGCTCAACCTGGCCCTGGCGTTGCTCGGCGACCCGGAGGTCCTGCTCCTCGATGAGCCCTACCAGGGCTTCGACCGGGGAACGTACGTCAACTTCTGGGACCATGTCGATGATTGGAGATCCGCCGGGAAGGCGGTCCTCGTGGTCACCCACATGATGGCCGAGCTCACGCGCGTGGACCGCGTCGTGGAGCTTCCGGTGCACGCGACCGGAGGCCGCGAGCCGGAGCCCGCCGGAGGGCCGGTCTGATGGTGGGGCGGATCTTCGCGGTGGCCGAGGCGCAAGCTCGCGACCTCGCTCGCAGAAGGGCGGCCATGGCGCTCCTCGTGCTGCTGCCGCTGGCCTTCTACCTGTCAACGCCGAGCGAGGACGAGTTCGCCCTCGTGGCCGGCGGGACCGGGATGGCCTGGGCGGTAGCCGGAGGGGCGCTCTTCCTCACCCTCGCCTCGCGTCGCATCGACTCCCGGCTGGTCCTCGCGGGCTACCGTCCGCGCGAGGTCCTGGTCGGACGGCTGCTGCTCCTGGAGGGCCTCGCCCTCGTCCTCGTCGTCCTGTTCAGCGCCCTGATGGTAGGGGTCTCCTCGCCGCCCGAACCGGGGGCGCTCGTCCTTGCCGTCGCTCTGAGCGGACTGGTCGCCGTCCCTCTGGGGCTCGCCGTGGCCGCGGTGTTCCCTCGGGAGCTGGAGGGCGCGCTCACGCTCATCGCCGTCGTCGGGATCGAGATGGGGTTGCCGCTCGATTCCGGACTGGCGCCGTTCCTCCCCCTGTGGGGCCCTCTCAAGCTGGTGGAGGTGGCGCGCGGTGCGGCCGAGGGCCTTGCCCTCCCCACTCTCCACGCGCTGGCCTCGACGGTCGTGCTGCTCGTGATCTCCGCCGCCCTGTGGTGGCGCCGGGTGCGGGTCACCCGGCACGAGGCTCTCTGATCCCGTCACCCCCAGTTCCCCTCGTCTCCTCGCGCTCGCAGTGGACGAGGAGCCCCGACCAATCGGACGGGATTCCGAGAACCGACCACGGGACTCTTGGCCCTACGCGGACTCGGCCCCGAACAGATTGACTGAGCATCTGAAGTAGCGTCGCTGACTCGGAGGGAGGTGATGAGAGTTCGAGCAGAGGAGGCAAGCGCTCGAGCGCACTTCGTCGTCGATGCATGGTGGCTGAGGCTCCTCGTACGGGTACCCTTCTTCTGCGGAGTCCGAGCATGACGCATCTTCGCCTCGAGACCGAACGACTGGTGCTGCGCCCTCTGACCCTCCGCGACCTGGACGACATGGCGTCGCTCCTCGGGGACGCTGAGGCGCTGACGTTCTGGGGGAGCCCTCTCGACCGCGAGGGAGCGCGTGACTGGATCCAGCGCAACCTCCACAGGTATGAGACCGACGGAGTCGGCCGGTGCGCGGTCGTCCTCCGGGCCACCGGGGAACTGATCGGGGACTGCGGCCTGATCCGTACCCTGGTGGAGGGGAGCCAGGAGACCGAACTTGGCTGGATCGTGCGCCGGAGCCACTGGGGGAAGGGGATCGCCACCGAAGCGGGCGCGGCGTGGCGGGACCATGCCTTCGACAACCTCGGGATCGATCGAATCGTCTCCATGATCAGCGAGGCGAACGCGGCGTCGCGGCGTGTCGCGGAGAAGCTGGGCATGACGATCGAGCGGAAGGCGATGTGGGGCGGGCTCCCGCATCTGATGTATTCGCTTCGGCCGGGGGTTCTCGATCGACGCACGGACCAGCGCTAACGAGCCCGATCCCGCCTTCGAGACTGCGGGTGCTGCCGGTCACTCGAGTCCGGGCTTGAACACCATGTCCCAGGTCAGGAACACGAGGACGAGGATGTCGAGCCGAGAGACGAGAAGCAGGCGGCGGGTCCTCGTCTTCAAGTCCGGATCGGATGCTCCTCGCTCCCCCGCCAGGCGGCCGAGCCGCCTGCCCTCCGGTCCGAAGTAGCCCATCCCGAGCAGCATCGACACGGCCACTCCCACGAGCGCCAGGATGATCCACAGCTGCGAGAACGCAACCCAGTCCTCGATGGCTGTGATCCAGATTCCGGTGCCTACCACCGCCGCCGCGGAGGGACCGATCAGCCAGTTGCCGAGGAACTCCACATCGCCCGTGAACTGGACGACGCGCTCGTCGTCTCCGCTCGCCACCACTCGCGACGTTGCCACGTTGAGGGCGACGCCGGTTCCGACCCAGAGCATCGCCGTGAGGACATGGATGAACGACAGCCACTCGCTCAATTCCATCACGCTCCCCCCTTCTTCATCACCGATCCTCGTTCCTGGATGGGGCCGGCACCAGGTCGTTTCCTACGCTTGGTCCTGCCCCTGTGAGGGGTCGAGCACCGAAGCCTCATCCGAGGAAGACTGCCAAGGCCACCAGACCGCCCCCGAACAGCAGCATCATCGGGGCACCCGCGATCCGACCAGCCCAGTCGTCTCCCCCATCATCAGCACGATCAGCTCCTCCCGGAGCGGCGGCGCGCGGCGGCGATGAAGACGAGTGCCCCGCCGCGACCCCCGAGCTTCCTCACGTCGCCTCCACCCTTAAGCCGCCCGAGTGCGGCCCCCTCCGCGCGTGGACATCAAGTCCTCTGCTCGGATGGTGTCGTCCGCCGTCCGCTCTCCACGCAGGGTGCTGATACCAAGCAGCGCGTACAGGGGGCACCTTCCGACAGCGCCGGTGAACATGAACCAGACGCCGAGGACCGATACCACCAGTCCAACCACCCGACCCTGGAGTCCATCGAGGACAACCACTCCGAGGATCAGGACCAGGGCCCCTCCCGTCAGACGCATGGCGCGGTCGACCGGGCCCACGTTCTTCCGCCACATCGCGCGTCACCTCCCCCCTCGGCAACCGGGTGGTCGCCTTGGCATTCGATCCGCCTCCTCACGAGGCCTCTCGCCTTGCCATCGATCCTCGTGCTCTCCTGAGCCGAGCGGAAGGGCCTGAGCGACCGAACGGTTCGGGCCCTCCCCCCTCCGTTCGGACGGATCACGATGGGAGGGTCCGCGCCAACCCTTACCGCGAAGCGGCCTCCCGGGTAACCCGGGAGGCCGCTTCGCGGTACGAACCGAACATCTCTACACGGTTGGCGCTTCCTGTAGCTTCTCCTCTGCGGGTACCTCCTCGCGCTCGATCAGCTGCGAGGGGCGTCGGAGCAGGTACGTCATGTACAGCATCGCCACGGGCACGATGAAGTTGGGTCCGCGCTCCACGACGTCCCAGACCTCCGGGTAGAAGACGCCGGCGGCCGTGACGCGTGACCCTGCCGTGAGGAAGCCCCAGAGAAGCGCCCAGGAGTAGGCGAAGAGCGCCACGGGGGAGCTCGCCACGCGGAAGAGCGCACCGTGCCCCTTGATCACCCCGTAGGCCAGAGCAAGGATGCCCACCGTGAACACGATGTCCCACCATCCGATCGCCCGGACAGCAGCGGAGATCGCCCCGTCATCGATCGAGGTGGACGCCCCGAACACGTTGTTCATGGTGCCGCTCAGGAGCTCGCGGAACGACTCCTTGTTCTCGAACACGGCCCATGCTCCGTGCCCGAAGAAGCTCAGTGCGAGAGCGGAGGCGAGGATCCCGTAGATCCACTTGAACGTCCGGTAGGTCATGTCATCCTCCCTTCCTCGATGGCCTCAGGATGGCCTCAACAGCCATCCCCGGGGGAGGGTCGATGGACTCCGCGATGCCGTGAGCCTCACCCTCCGATAGGAGGGGGTTCATGCGCTGAGCGTGACGGCGATCGCCCAGCCGGTCAGTCGATGATCCGGCTCCGGAGGGCGATGGCTACCGCGTGGGCCCTGTCGGCTGCTCCGAGCCGCTCGTACACCTGGCGCAGGTAGCCTTTGGCCGTGCTCTCGGAGATGCCCAGCCGGTCGGCGATCTGCCTGTTGGTGAGCCCTTCGGCCAGGAGGGAGACGGCCTCCAGCTCCCGGGGGGACAAATGGGGCGCATCGCCGTGCGCTCGCACCTCCCGGGCGAACCGAGCCAGGAGGGGCCGGGTCACCTCCGACTGGATGTAGCCCCCTCCCGCGTGGGCGGCTCGAACAGCCCGCACCATCTCGTCGCGCGACGCGTTCTTCACGAGGTACCCGGCGGCGCCGGCGCGGACGGCCTGCTCCACGTACTCGGGATCGTCCTCCATGCTCAGGATGACCACCGGGAGGTCGGGGAACCGCTCCTGCATCTCACGAAGGACCTCCAGGCCGCTACGGTCGGGAAGATGGATGTCCAGCAGGACCACATCGGGGAGAGAGCGCACGATGGCCTGCATGGCCTCGCTCGCGGTCTCCGCCTCTCCGACGACCTGGATGGTCGCGTCCGCGCCGATCATCCACCTGAGCCCCTCGCGCGCGATCTCGTGGTCGTCAACGACGAACGTCCTGATGGGCTCCATGCTCGGCCTCCATCGGAATCAGCACCCGCACGCGGGTCCCTCGCCCCGGGCTGCTGTGCACCTCGACCGTGCCGCCGAGGGAGGCGACCCTGTCACGCATCGAGGCCAGACCCATGCCGTCTCGGATCTCGGTCGCTCCTCGACCGTCGTCCTCCACCTCGAGCACCGCATCAGTCTCGCTCGGCTTGAGCCGGAGCCACAGGCGGCGAGCCCCCGAGTGCTTCCGGGCGTTCATGATCGCTTCCTGTGCCGCTCGGTACAGGACGAGCTCTGTCGGGGGGTCGAGATCCGAGAGGTGGTCGAGGGAGAAGGCGATCCGGATCCCGCTCTCGGACTCCTGCTCCCTCGCGAAGGCCTCGAGAGCGGCCGCGAGCCCGAAGTCCTCGAGGACCGCGGGCCGGATCGTTCGGAGATACCCGCGCAGTCCTCTCGACTGTTCGTCCACCAGGGACTCCAGCCGTTCCAGCTCGGCCTGGATCGCCGGCTCCGTTCGAGGAAGCCGAGCCCGGGACCCGCGAAGCCCTTGCAGCACCCTCGTCAGGGACTGTCCGAGCCCATCGTGAAGGTCGCCGATCAGGTGGCGACGCTCCTCCTCCTGAGCGTGCACCAGTCGGCGGAGGAGGCGGCCTCGGACGGCGCTCATCTCGCGCAAGCCCCGGAGGAGTCGATCGTTGCGGGCGGCGAATCCGAGCTGCCCCGCCACGGCCGAGATCAGCGTGCGCTCCCGATCCGCGAACGGATCATCGGCGTCGCGGCACACCACGATCGCCCCGCACGCATCCTGCCTCGCCTGGAAGGGGATGCCGAGCACGGCGCAGCGATGATCCGGCGCCCCGTGGCCCAGGCCGGGATCCCCCCTGACGAGGCGGTCGTTCCCCGAGCCGCCTTCGCACGTGCGCCGGGCAAGCTCTAGAGCTGCGGAACAGAGCGCGTCTCGGCCCGCCGTCGTCACCGCCGAGCCTGACCCTTCCTCGTCCGTGAGGATGGCTGCACAGCGAAGCCCCAGGCGCTCGGTCAGCGTCGTCAGGACCTGGGATGCGCTCGCGGTGAGGGCAGGCTCGGAGGAGAGCGATCGAGAGGTTCCCAGCAGGAGCGAGAGATCCTCCGCCCGCTCCTGCGCATCTCGTTTCTCCCGCTCCATCACTCTGGCCGTCCCCGCGAACAGCGATGCGAGGAGGGCCAGGAGCACGAAGAGACCGAACCCGATCGCGGCCCATACCGCCCCCCGTACCAACGCCAATCGTCGGGAGAGCGCCTCGAAGTCCTGGTGCACCTCGAAGACCCCGATCGGCCGGGAACCCTCTTGATGGACGGGGACATACAGCACGACGGCTCGCGAGGGACGGTCGTGCTCGGGGCCGGGTTCCCGAGTCGACAGATCTCTGATCTGGGCAAACGGCTGGCCTTCGAGGGCGTCCTGCATCCCCCTGCTCGTGGCATGCTCGCGACCGACCTCGCTCCCGGTGTCCGAGTAGACGACCTCACCCGAGGGGGTCCACAGCTTCACGTGGGCGTTCTCTCCACCGAGCAGACCTCCCCGCACGACCTGGTCGAAGCGCTCGTACGCCTCACCGGTGAGCGGGACATCGGGAGCGGGCACCAAGCCCTGACTCTCGAGCGCATGGACCATCGAGTGCACCGCGTCGACGCGGGCCCCCAGGGCGTGTCCGAGGAAGACTCGCGGGAGCAGGACCCCGAGTCCGATGACCAACAGCGAGGACACGCACACTCCCGAGATGGAAAGGCGCCCCATCGTCGACAGCGCGTCCCAGTTCAGCCGAGCTCGGTCGTGGACCTCCCTGAGCAGGCCGCGCAGGTCGTGCTGCGCAGGCATCGCCCGATCACCAGCCGTATCCGCGGAACGCGGCATTCGCCATCGTCCCTTCCCTGCGACGCTTGTCTCGTTGCCCAACGTCCGCGAAGCGAATCGAATCAGAAAGGGCCCAATGGCCCCCGCTCGCCAGGGCTTCCGTCATCGAGGTCGAGGGCTCCCGTGCCATTCTTTCGAGCATCCGAGACCCACCCTCCTGCGAATCGGGCTGGGTCTCTTACGGGGGATGACTCGTACCCCCCTCAGCCAGACCAGCGGGCAAGTCCCTCTCTTCCCGGCCCGCGAATGTTGAAGATGCGAACGGGCCCCCGCAGAGCGACGTTCAGCCCCGTTCGACGAGCGCGAGGCGCCCGCCTGGAGATCGTCGCGCCGCTTACGTTCGAGTGTCGAAGGGAAGGAGCGCCGCGGTTGCCGCACAGGAGGTGTTCAGCCCCTCCGAGGAACCGGCACGAACGAACTCCGACACGAGATCCTGGGCACACGGGAGTTCCAGCTGGCCGTGACCGGCTTCCGGGAACACCACGGTGAGGCTGTTCGGCAGCTCCCTCCGAGCGCGGGCGACGTTGGCCGGCGGGTCCGCGGGATCCTCGTCGCCGGTGAGGAACAGCACCGGCACGTCGGATCGGACCCGGCGCCCGATCTCGGCGGGCGCCTCGCCCCTGGGAAGCGCCCGACAGGTCGCCTGCGTGATCGCCGCGGCCCGCCGGAGCAGCGGCTCCATGAACGTCCCTTCGCTGAGCCGTGCGACGTGTGGGGGACGCCGCGAGGCCCACGGTTCGCTGCACTGGATGAGCGCCATGTAGGCCGGCTCCTCTGTGGGGGGAGACGTGGGGGGGAACATCTCCGCCACGGTCTCGATCTCACCCGTTGCCAGGAGGTGGATCACGCGAGGAAGGATCGTCTTGGTGGGCGTCCGGCTCAGCAACTCCTCCACGAGGCCGGCGAGCATGATCGGATCCAGGCGTTCCTGCCGCCCGGGGACGGCGATCGACCTCGACTCCACCCGCGCGGCGAGACGCTCCCACTCGTCTCGAAGGTCCGGGAACACCATCCCGCATCTCGGGTCGGCCTCGCACCGATCGAAGAGCATCTCGAGGGCTCGCTGACCGCCCACAGCTGCCCGTTCGAAGATGTGGACGTCGAGCAGGGAGCCGCTGTCGAACACGGCCGATCGGACGTGCGATCCGTGCCGCTGAAGGTAGATCAGACCCAGGGTCACGCCGTAGGAGCCCCCGTAGATGTTGATCCGCTCGTACCCGAGCGCCTCGCGCACCCGATCGACATCGTCCACCGCCACCGAACTCGTGTAGTAGCGGAGGTTCGGGCCGATCTCCTCCGCACACGTGCGGGCGGCCTCGGTGTAGGCCCGGAGCCCCGTCCGCTCGATCTCGCGCTCCGTCGGCACGGAGCAGTCCAGCCGGTTCGACCCGCCCGTGCCCCGCTGGTCGATGAACACCAGATCGCGCTGCTCGTTGATCTCTCCCAGCATCGGCGCCGCGGCCCCCATGTCGTCCTCGATCCCCGCCGAGCCCCAGCCAGCGAGATAGAAGAGGGGGTCCGGCGCCGGATCGGACTCGCGGGCCCGGACGAGCGCCACGGAGATCCGGATCCGGGGGCCGTCCGGTGCGTGTGGGTTCTCGGGCACGCTCAGCCGCCCGCACTCGGCCTCGACCCCCCCGATCGTGCATGGTCTCAGCTCCAGATCGACGCTCTCCGGCGAGCCGGGGGCACACGCGGAGGAGACGGAGAGCAGCGCCACGAGGGCGGCCGACGCGGCCAAGCGCCTCGGTCCGATACCCGGCGGGGCTCGTAACCGAGGCGCTCGGCCGCGTCGGCCGTCGCTCATCGGAGGGCCCTCAGTCGGGTTCGTGGGCCACGTCGACCCCGCCGAAGATGGCCATGGCCCGCACGTTCAGGTGCGGAGCGTCCTCGGGCAGCTCCCCGTCGCCGGTCGTCTTGTCCTCGAGGCCCCCGAAGATCGGAAGCCCGCCCAGAGACACGCGTACGTCCCTGGGGACCAGGACGTCCACGCCCCCGAAGATCGCGGTCGCCTCGACCGTGGCCTCATCCTCGATATGCGCCTCGCGGAGGTCGAGCGTGGCGCCTCCGAACAGCGCCGACGCCTCCGCGTGCTGCAGATGCTCGGAGTGGTCCTTGACCTTGGCCGCCCCGAACAGGGCGAACGGGCTCTCTCCCTCGGTGTCCGAGGCCGTCGTCCGCCCTCGACTCCAGAACGGCGCCAGGACGGCGAGCCCGATGATGACCAGCAGCGCCGGGCCGAGCACGTCCTCGGTGGTCCAGTCCTGCGCGTCCGCCAGCAGAGCGAAACCGATCGCCGTGATGACGAGCATGCCGAGGGTCAGGCGCCGCCGAAGGACCATCCCCAGGACGCCCGTCCCGATGACCGCGATCGGCCACCAGCGCTCCACGACCCCGGTCGACTCGAGCACGCCCGTGGCGTCCAGGACGGCGAGCACCCCGAGCACGACCAGCGCGGCCCCGATCCACAACCGTATGGGTCTCATGTCGACCTCCTTCCCTTGCCGCAACCACACGGTGGCACCCGTGGGAGGCTCGGACTAGAGGCCCACGACCCCCTCTCCTGGAGCCCTCTTGCCCCATCCAGGCCCGCTGGTCAGCTCGGCACGCCTCCCGGGCTCACCGGTGCACGCGCCCGCGCCGCCACCGGATCGCGCATCCTCGTCAGCGAGACCCCGACGCCGTACGTGACGAACATCCCCTCGGGCTCGATCTCGATGATGGCCGCGGAGTCCCGTCGCTCCCGCGGGAGGAGGGAGCCCAGCTCCTCGAGGATCGACGCGACCTCAGGTGCCCCCGCGGAGTGCACGATCGCCGTTCCGTGGAAGCTGACGGTCGCGGGAGGGATGGGGACGACGAGGGAGAGCAGCCCCCCTCGGCGCACCGGCACCGTCACCGAGACCCTTCCGCTGGCTGCGATGTGCCGCGCCTTCCAGCTGTCCACCGCGGTCGCGACGTAGAGACGCCGCCCGAGCGCCTTGTAGACCACGCCGCTCGATCGAGGCTCCCCCGTCGGCGTGACGTAGCCGAGCACCGCGAACGACGCCTTGTCGACGCTCCGCCAGACTTCCTCGCTCGTGAGTCGGGTCGCGACCGGCGGAGGAGCTGCGTTCGTCTCCCTCTGGATCGTCTCCATGACGCCCTCCTTCCGAACC
>DASUTZ010000271.1:0-30285 GCA_036374295.1 Actinomycetota bacterium | reverse complement strand
GCCGGGGTTCTCCACGATCCCCGGGTCGAGCATGTAGATGCAGTTCCAGGGACAGACGTCCTCGCAGGCCCGGCACAGGATGCAGGGATCCGGGTCGAGCATCAGGTGCTTCGGGGACTTCACCCCTTCCTTCAGCCACTCGGGGTCCACGGGCGTGATCGTGTAGTCCTCGTGGATGTTGACCTCGGTCTTCTGGAAGGCCACGTCAGCTCACCCCTCGCACTATCGGTAGCCCCCAGAGTACCGTTCGGCCTGACGCTCGCCACGGAGCCTGCGGCGGTGCACCTGGACCTTGTAGGCGACGAAGATGAAGGCCACCGTCCACACGGTGATCCAGCCCATCGTGATCGAGTCGCGGATCACGACGAGCAGGCGGTCGGCGGTCGACCACCCCAGGGTCTGGTTGGCGAAGAAGAGGAACCAGGAGGGGATCACCACCAGCGTCGTCATGGCGATGAACGAGATGATCAGCCCGGCGATGAAGGCGGACGTCCACGTCCACTCCCATCGCCTGAGGAAGTCGTCGGCGCGCTCCTTGTAGGGCTCCATCCTGCGCCTGACGCTGCTCGGGATCGGCAGTCTCACTCAGCCTCCACTCCTCGGGGCGGGCCGATTCTATCGTGCGGCTCCCGCCTCCCCAAACCCTGGCCGCGCGAGGCCCCCCGCTCGCACGGCTTGTGAATCCTTTCACAAGTCCTTCACCCCGAATGATGCGCATACTGGGAGCCGTTCGCAACCGAGGGGACGAGGAAGCGTGGACCTGAACGTCTGGTGGGCGCCGGCGCTGGCCTTCGCGGCCGGCGTGGTGTCGTTCGCCTCGCCGTGCGTGCTGCCTCTCGTGCCCGGCTACGTCGGGTTCGTGCTCGGCCAGGGCCCGGACGGGCGGCCCGCGTCGCCGTCCGGGGACGGCGCGGTGGCGGTGGCCGAGCGGCCGGCGACGCGGGCCGCCCTCCCGATGCTGCTCTTCGTCGCGGGGTTCGCGCTCGTCTTCACCCTCCTCGGCGCGTTCTCGCGGGTCTTCGCGGAGATCTTCCGCCACCCGTGGGGCCAGCGGATCGCCGGGGGCATCGTCGTCCTGTTCGGGGTCTACCTGATCCTGTACTCGCTCAGGATCGGCGGGCCTCGCCTCTTCGCGGAGCGGCGCCCGTTCCTGTCGAAGGTTCGGCCGGGGACCGCCGGGGCCTTCCCGCTGGGGATGGCCTTCGCCACGGGGTTCACTCCGTGCATCGGCCCGGTGCTGGCGGGGATCCTGACGATCGCGGCGGCCCAGGGCGGCGGGGCGTGGGGGGCGCTGCTGATGTTCACCTACTCGCTCGGGCTGGGGCTGCCCTTCGTCCTCGTGGGCCTGGGGCTGCGACGCCTCATGGGCGCCCTGGCCTGGGTGAAGCGCAACTACCACTGGATCGCGGGGATCGGGGGCGTGCTGATGGTGGTCATCGGCGTCCTGCTGATGCTCAACCTCTGGACGCGCTTCCTGGCCTGGTCGGGCCTCCTCGACCTCGTCAGCGGCTTCGAGCCCCCGATCTAGCGGCGCCCGCGTACGATCGGGGGCGATGGCGACCGGGACCTTCTCGCGCGGCATGCTCTCGGTGTGGCGCTCGCTCCGCTCGATGCGGACGGCGCTGATCCTCCTCCTCCTGCTGGGGCTGGGGAGCGTGGTCGGGTCGCTCGTTCCCCAGGCGCCCAACTCGCCGGCCCGCGTGGCCGAGCTCTTCGCCGACCGGCCTCTGCTCGCCCGGATCTACGACGCGCTGGGCTTCTTCGACGTCTTCGGCTCGTGGTGGTTCACGCTCCTCTACGTCCTCCTGCTGATCTCGCTGGCGGCGTGCCTGATCCCGCGGACGCGCGGCCTGATCCGGGGGCTCGGCTCGCGGTGGCAGCCGGCCCGCGACCTCGAGGCGCTCCGGCACTACGCGAGCGGCAGCGTCGACGGGTCGCCCGAGGAGGCCGTGGGCCGTGCCCGGCGGGCGCTCCGGCGCCGGGGCTGGGGTGTGCGGAGCGGAGGCGAGACGGCGCTGGCCGCCGAGAAGGGCCTGGCCCGGGAGGTGGGCAGCCTCGCCTTCCACTGGGCCTTCTTCCTCCTGCTGATCGGGGTGGTGTACGGGAAGGGATTCGGCTTCACGGGCCAGGCCACGGTGATCGAGGGGGACGTCTTCACCGAGGCCCACGCGAGCTACGACTTTCCTCCGCGCGAGGGGCGGTTCTTCGGCGAGAGGCACCAAGGGTTCCAGGTCCGCGTGCTCGACTTCGAGGTGACGTACCGCGAGGGCGGGGTGCCGCGGGACTTCGTCTCGCGGGTGGACGTCGTGGAGGAGGGCGAGGTGGTCCGCACGGACGAGATCCGGGTCAACGACCCGCTGGAGCACCGCGGCGTGAAGCTCTATCAGTCGGGCTACGGCTGGGCGCCCGTGGTCGAGGTGCGGCACGAGGGCGAGCTGCTCGTCTCGGACCCGCTGGTGTTCGTCACCGACGACCCGAACGACCCGGTCCGCCCCTGGCGGGGGGCGATCAAGCTGCCCGCGCTGTCGCCCCAGGTCGGGCTCGAGCTCCAGCTCCTCCCGGACGCCGCTGCGTTCGTGACGGGGATGCCCATGCTGGAGGCGGACGATCCCTTCATCGCCTACCGCGCGTACCGAGGCGACCTCCGGCTGACCGAGGCCCAGTCGGTATTCCGCCTGGAGAAGGAGCTGCTCGAGGAGTACGACAGCGGCGGTCTGGCGCTGGGGGAGACGGTCGAGCTTCCCGGCGGCCTCGAGGTCACCTTCCGCGATCTGCGCCGGTACACCCAGCTCCTGGTGAAGCGCGACCCGGGGATCGGGCTGATGCTGGCCACCGCCCTGCTCGTCCTCGTCGGCCTTGTCCCGGCCCTCTACTCGAGCCGTCGCCGGATCTGGGTGCGGGCAGTGCCCGAGGACGGCGGCACCCGGCTCGAGATCGGAGGCTTCGCCCTCCAGCGGAAGGCGGCCTTCGACGAGGAGTTCGATCGTCTCGTTCGCGACCTGGTGCCCCGCGGTAGAGTGGGGGTTCCATGACCGAGGCCTCAAACACGACGTTCGGGGTCGCGCTGGCCCTCTACCTGGTGGCGATGGTCGGGTACCTCCATCACTTCGCGTACCGGCGACCCACGCCGCTGACCGTGGCCAGGGTCGTGGCCTACCTGGGGCTCGCCTCGCACACGGTCTCCGTCGTCCTCCGGGGTGTGGCCGCGGAGCGGGTCCCCTGGGGGAACATGTACGAGTACGCGAGCGTCGTGGGCTTGGCCGTCGTGGCGCTGTACCTCGTCGTCGCCGAGCGGCGGGTGGACGCCCGGCGGCTGGGCGGCTTCGTCCTTGGGGCCACGGTGCTGATCATGGCCGCCTCCACGATGGTCTACGTCGAGCCCGGCCCGCTGATCCCGGCGCTCAACTCGGGGTGGCTGCGGATCCACGTGCTGGCGGCGATCCTGGCCTCGGCTCTCTTCACGCTCGGGTTCGTCTTCACGGTGCTCTACCTGATCCAGGAGCGGCGGGAGCGGCGGGTGGAGCGGGCCGTGGCTGAGCGTCCGGCGCCGGCGATGGCGTCGGTGGGCTCCGGCCTGCCGCATGACCTCGAGGTCGAGGCCGACCCCGAAGAGGGGCGGGCCACCGTGACGCTCGGCCCCGAGCAGGGGAACGGGCACGGCGGGATGCGGGAGGGGCCGACTCGCCGGGGCAGGCTCCCCGAAGCCGCCGCGCTGGACGATCTGGCAGCGAAGGCGATCACGTTCGCCTTCCCGATCTGGACGTTCGCCGTCATCGCCGGGGCGATCTGGGCCGAGCAGGCCTGGGGCCGCTACTGGGGCTGGGACCCCAAGGAGGTCTGGTCGTTCGTCACCTGGGTGCTCTTCGCGGGCTACCTGCACGCGCGAGCGACGCAGGGCTGGCGGGGGAGGCGAGCGGCCGTGCTGGCCGTCCTGGGGTTCGCCGCGCTGGCGTTCAACCTGACCGTGGTGAACCTCGTCGTCTCCGGCCTGCACTCGTACGCCGGGGTGTGATCAGCCGACGGTGACGGTCCCCCGCATGTTGGGGTGGACGTCGCAGTGGAAGTAGTACTCGCCGGGATCCGGAGACGTGAACGAGTAGTCTATCGTCTCGGGCCCGGTGATGATCTCGCCCACGAAGATCTCCTGGCTCGCCGACTCGTCCGTGTACATCGCCCAGTTGTGGGGGACCCCCGCGTCCTGGTTGTCGAGCGTCACCGTGACCTCGGCGTTCGCCGCGAGCTGCATGGCGTCGGTATCGAACTGGATGTTGAGGGCCACGATCGTGGCCTCGGTGGGTCCCTCGGACGGTCCGGTGGGCTCCTCCGTTGGCTCTTCGGTGGGCTCCTCGGTGGGCTCCGCGGTGGGGCTCGGGCCGGGCTCGGGCTCCTCCTCGATCGCCGAATGGAACTCGCGCTCGCCGGCCACCGCGCCCACGATCCCCACGGCCAGCACGGGGACCAGCACGGCCATGACGAACGCCAGGACGACGCCCGTCCTCCGACGGAAGGTGGCCGCGAGCGTCGCCGCGATCAGGATGTTCAGCGCGAAGAGCAGCGCGATGACGGGGGCGACGTTCACCGAGGCCGCCAGGAGGATCCGCGACATCGACCAGAGCACGATCGCGATCGCCAGGACGGCCGTCAGGGGCACGAAGATCGCGAGCAGGGAGCGGCGCCGCCGGTCCTCGCTCATCGGGTAAGGAGCTCCTTCGGGTTGACGGCCTCCTCGACGTCCCGCCAGCCGAGGTCGTCCACGCCCTCCTCCTCCTGCTTCGCCCACCGGAAGAAGAGGATCGTGATCACGCCCCAGAGGATGAGGCCGCCCAGCAGCTTCATGGTCAGCCCCGCCACCCGCTGGTCGGTGAGGGCCGAGATCCCCCAGAGGCGGGGCAGCTCCTCGTAGATCCGGTAGAGGGGCTCGCTCCCGAACGTCAGGAACGAGGCCGGCACCGTCGGGACGATCGACTGCGCGAACAGGTAGAGCATCTGCAGCGGGTACGACAGTCGCGCGATCTCGACGATCGGGGAGAGGACCGGCATCCACATCAGCAGCGCCGTCCCCAGGAGCGCCGCGTGCGTGGCGAGGTGGACGAGCGGCTCCCGCAGGTACAGCGACACGAAGGCCGGCCAGTGGATCACGGCGATCACCAGGTTGAAGAGCACCAGTGCCACGAGCGGCTTCGACAGCGCGCGGACCAGCGAGAGCAGCCACCGAGGGCGGAGCAGCCACCGCAGCATCCAGCCGGGGGTCCCGAGGAGGAGGAGGGGCGGGGCTACGAGCGTCAGCAGCAGGTGCTGGAGCATGTGCGCGGTGAAGAGGGACCGCTCGCCGAGGTCGTGGATCGGCCAGTCGGCCGAAATCAGGAGGGCAAGGACTCCGAGCCCGAACGCGATCAGCTGGCCTCGGCTCGCCGGCGGATCCCCCGGCGAGACGTGGCGGGGGCCGACGCGGCGGAGGCCGTACACGTAGGTGGCGACGATCACGGCGACGAGCAGCCAGGCGTCGGGGTGCGGGTGCCAGGCCGGCATCAGTCGCCCACCACCCCGATCGTCACGAGCACCACGGTGAAGACGCCGATCGCCAGGAGGATGCCCGTGATGAACAGGCGAGAGAAGATCTTGTTGTCGAACTTCAGGTGCATGAACCACATGGCGACCATGGCGAACTTGATCGCCATCAGCACCATCAGGAGGGCGATCAGGAGCCCGTCGGCGAGGCCCTCGATGTAGAAGAGGCCCACCTCGAGGGCCGTGACGACCGCCAGCGCCACGGCGACCTTCACGTACTCGGCCGGCGCGGGGTGGGCATGCTCCAGGGCCCGCGCGTGCGTGCGGGGATCCTCCTCGGTCCGGCCTGCGACGTGCGCGTCCTCGGTCATCTCGGGATCAGGTAGACGACGGTGAAGATGATCACCCAGACGATGTCCACGAAGTGCCAGTAGAGGCCCACGAGCTCGATCCGGAGGCTGTCCTCCTGCCCGATCCGCCCGGCCACCGACATACCGAAGTGGTGCAGCAGCATCAGCACCCCGACCGTCACGTGGAGCCCGTGGAAGCCGGTCAGCACGAAGAACGCGCTGCCGAAGACGTTCCTCGTGACGGTCAGGCCCTCGTTGACGAAGACGGTGAACTCGTAGACCTGGCCTCCCAGGAAGGTCATCCCCAGGAACGCGGTGGCCAGCAGCCAGATCCGGAGGCCCTGGTGGTCGCCCCGCTGGATCGCCGACAGCGCCAGCACCATCGTCAGGGAGCTCATCAGCAGGACGAACGAGCTCACCGAGGTGAAGGGGATGTCGTAGATGTCCTCGGGGAACGGCCCCTGGACGCTGCGGCCCCGGTAGAGGAGGTACGTGGTGATGAGCGCCCCGAAGAAGAGGCACTCCGAGCCGAGGAAGGCCCACATCCCGAGCTTCCGGTTGTCGAGCCCGGTGGCCGTGTGAGCCTCGTGGCGGACCTGGGCCTGCGCCATCAGTGCCCCTCCTCGGCCACCGGTTCCAGGCTCCATCCGAAGAGCCCGAACAGCAGGAGCGCCGCGCCCGGCACGGCCCAGATCCAGTCGTAGATCAGGCCGTACCCGAGGAACGGAAGCCCCGCCGCGGCCACGAGCGGCCAGTACGACGGATCGGGCATGTGGATGTCGAGGTGCTCCTCCTCCGCGTGCTCCTCCTCCTCGGCCTCCTCGGTCGCCGCGCCGGCCACGACGGGCTGGACCCGCCCGGACCCGTCCTCGGTGTACTTCCGGTGCCAGAAGTCGTCCCGCGCCCGGACCTGGGGGACCTCGGCGAAGTTGTAGTGCGGCGGCGGGGAGGGGATCGTCCACTCCAGGGTCCGCCCGTCCCAGGGGTCGGGCGGCGCCTTCTCGCCGCGAGAGAGGCTGCGCACCACGTTCACCATGAACACGAGGATCGAGGCCGCGATCGTGAACGCGCCGATCGTGGAGACCATGTTCCAGACGTCGAACCCCAGACCCTCGCCGTAGGTGTAGATGCGGCGGGGCATCCCCTCGAGGCCCAGGAGGTGCATCGGCGCGAACGTCAGGTTGAATCCGATCAGCATCAGCCAGAAGTGGAGGTGGCCCAGCCGCTCGCTGTAGGTCCGGCCGGTGAACTTCGGGAACCAGTAGTAGGCCCCTCCGAACAGCCCGAAGATCGCGCCGCCGAACAGCACGTAGTGGAAGTGGGCCACGATGTAGTAGGTGTCGTGCTGCTGCCAGTCCGCGGGCACGATCGAGTGCGTGACCCCGGACAGCCCCCCGATCACGAACATGGCGACGAAACCGATCGCCATCAGCATGGGCGTGGTGAACCGGATGGCCCCTCCCCACATCGTCCCCAGCCAGTTGAAGATCTTGATGCCGGTGGGGACGGCGATGAACATCGTGGAGAGGGCGAAGGCGGAGTTGGCCACCGGGCCGAGCCCCGAGGTGAACATGTGGTGGGCCCACACCCCCCACCCCATGAACCCGATCGCGGCGCCTGCGAACACCACCGCCGGATACCCGAACAGAGGCTTCCGCGAGAAGGTGGGGAGGATCTCCGAGACGATCCCCATGGCGGGCAGGATCAGGATGTAGACCTCGGGGTGGCCGAAGATCCAGAACATGTGCTGCCACAGGATCGGGTCGCCCCCGGCCGCCGCGTCGAAGAAGTGCGTGCCCAGGATGCGGTCCCCGGCCAGCTGGAACAGCGCGATCGCGATCACCGGCAGGGCGAACAGCAGGAGGAACGAGACGACGAGTGTCATCCACACGAACACCGGCATCCGCATCAGGCTCATCCCGGGCGCCCGCTCGTTGAAGATCGTCACGATGAAGTTCACCGCGGAGACGAGCGAGGCCACGCCGACGATCTGGAGCCCCACCGCGTAGAAGTCCAGGTTGTTCCCCGGCATCTGGCTGGAGAGGGGGGCGTACGCGAACCATCCTCCGTCCGGGGCACCGCCCAGGAACCAGGACGAGTAGAGGAACAGCCCTCCCAGCAGGAAGATCCAGTAGCTGAACGCGTTGAGCCGGGGGAAGGCCACGTCCCGAGCCCCGATCATCAGCGGGACGAGGTAGTTGAAGAACGCGGAGGAGAGGGGCATCACGACGAGGAAGATCATCGTGATCCCGTGCATCGTGAAGAGCTGGTTGTAGACGTCGGCGTCGAGCAGCTGCCCCTCGGGCGTGGCGAGCTGCCAGCGGATCAGCAGGGCCTCGATCCCGCCCAGCAGGAAGAACGCGAACGACGTGACGCCGTAGAGGATCCCGATCCGCTTGTGGTCCACGGTCGTCAGCCACGACACGAACCCGGTCGTGGCCGTGGGGCGCCGGAACACCGAGCCCCGGGGAAGCGGCTGCGCGATCGCCATCAGTCGTTCACCTCTCGCGTCATTCGAGCGTCAGCAGATACTCTGTGATCGCCTCGATCTGCTCCTCGGTCAGGTTGTAGTCGGGCATCACCACCCCGGGCTTCATCGCCCGGGGGTTGTCCAGCCACCGCTGGAGGTTCTCCCGGTTCGTCTCGAACAGGCCCGCGGCGAACGTCCGGCGGCTGGCCAGGTGGGCGAGGTTGGGGCCAACGGTGCCGCCGGCTCCGGGCTCAACGCCGTGGCAGGCCAGGCAGGAGCCGGTCCCGAAGTTCTGGAAGAACTGGGCCCCCTGGGCGGCGAGGCTGCCCGGCTCGGGCTCCGCCGCCGGCGCCTGCATCCGCGAGACCCACTCCTGGAACCCGTCCGAGGTCTCGACGATCACGCGCTTCCGCATGTTCGCGTGGGAGGTGCCGCAGTACTCGGCGCACTGGCCCAGGAACGTGCCGGTCTCGGACGCCTCGATCGTGAGCGTCTCGACCTTGCCGGGGACGAGGTCCTGCTTCCCGGCGAGCCTCGGCACCCAGAAGCTGTGGATCACGGGGATCGCGTTCTGCGTGACGGGCTGGCCGTCGGCGGTGAACTCGGCGATGCCGCCCGGGGTCTCGGCCGACTCCAAGCTCAGGTGCACGGGCGTGTCCACCGGGATCACGAGCTCGTTCGCCGTCACGATGTTCAGGTCGGAGTAGCGGAACTCCCACCACCATTGGTGCCCGATCACGTTGACCTCCAGGACGTCCCCGCCGGGGGGCCGCCGCGAGAGGTCGAAGATCGCGGCGACGGTGGGGAAGGCCAGGCCGGCCAGCAGGAGGGCCGGGATGACCGTCCAGATGATCTCCAGGCGGTTGTTGCCGTGGATCTGCACGGGCGCCTGATCCTCGCGGCGGCGGCGGCGGTAGCGGATCGTGATGAAGATGATCGCTCCCTCCACGAGGACGAAGACGACGCCGGCCATCCAGAAGACGATCGTGGAGAGGTCGTCGATGCGTTCGGCGCGCGGCCCGGCGGGCTCGAGCGAGGACTGGGGCAGCCCCTGCTGGCAGGCGGCGAGCAGCAGCCCGGTGACGACCACGAAGCCCGTCAGCCACCAGCGTCGGCGGGTGCTCGGCGTGCGGCGCGCTCGGTCGGACCTCATCTCGGATGCGGCGGGGCGTGATCGGGCCCCGAACGGGCGACACCATAGCACGGGGTCGTCGGAGGGCCGAAGCTCACGACGTCGGGAGCGGGGTCCGGCATCGGGGGCACTCGGTATGGGCCCGGGAGGCGATCCTGCCGCAGCCCGCGCACTCGACGGCTCGGACCCTGCCCCGGACCAGGGCCGCGACGTAGAAGGCGGTGAAGACCGTGGCCAGCGCCAGCAGGACGAGCTCGGCCACGACGTGCCACCCATGGTTCCTGATCACGTCGCCGAAGAGCTCGATCACGCCAGGGCCCCGATCAGCGTGTCGGCGGCGACGGCGGCGAAGAGCAGGCCGAGGTAGGTGATCGAGTAGTGAAAGAGGTGCATCGCGGCGCGGGTCGTCCGCTCGCGGACGACCCGCGCCGCGTACCAGATCAGGATCCCGCCCAGGCCGACGGCCGCGGCGAGGTAGAGCGTTCCCATCCCCGCCGCCGGGAAGAGCAGCAGCGACACCGCCACCGTCTGGATCGAGTACAGGAGGATGTGGGTCGCCGTGTCGGCGCTGCCGTGGAGGACGACGAGCATCGGCACGCCGGCCGCCTGGTAGTCGTCTGCGTACTTCATCGACAGCGCCCAGAAGTGGGGCGGCGTCCAGAAGAAGATCACCGCGAAGAGGACCCACGCAGGCAGGGCCAGGGTCCCGGTCACCGCCGCCCACCCCACGAGGGCCGGCACCGCTCCCGCCGCCCCGCCGATCACGATGTTCTGCGGCGTGGACCGCTTCATCCACGCCGTGTAGACGAGCACGTAGAAGAGGATCGCCGAGAGGGCCAGCGCCGCCGACAACAAGTTGACCGTCAGCGCCAGCCAGGCGAAGGAGAGCCCCGAGAGGAGGATCCCGAAGCTCTTCGCGTCGTCGGGCTCCACCCGGTGCGCGGGGATGGGGCGGGCCCGGGTCCGGTCCATCACCTCGTCGATGTCCCGGTCGAGGAAGTGGTTGAGCGCGTTGGCGCCCCCCGCCGCCAGCGTGCCCCCGAGGAGCGTGGCGGCCACGAGGCCCACGGGCGGGAGGCCTCCTGCCGCGAGGATCATCGTCGGGATGGTCGTGACGAGCAGGAGCACGATGATGTCCGGCTTCATCAGCTGGAGGTAGGCCCCCGCGACCTGCCGCGCGCCGGGCCGGTCGGCCTCTTCGACCGGCTCCGGGTGCCGCAGCGGGCGGGTGCCGGCGACGAGGGCCACGAGGGAGGCCCACGTGAGGCTGCTGCCGAGGATGTGGCCGGCCACAGGCAGCGCGTCCAGCCGGGTGAAGACCGTGGCTGCCCCCAGGGCCGACTGGAGCAAGACCAGCCCGGTGGCCGTCCGGGCGAGCCACCGGATCCGCGGGGCGAGCTCGCGGGCCCGCACGGCGACCCCGAGGATCAGGACCACGGCCAGCGCGGCGATCGCCCGGTGAAGGAACGCGGCCCAGGCCGACTCGGTCCGGAGCTCGGGGATCGCCCTCCCGTCCATCAGCGGCCAGTCCAGGAAGGCGAGGCTCGAGCCCGAGCCGCGCATGTACACGCCGGTCAGCAGCGCGGCCGCCGTGACGCCGAGCGCCCACCACAGCAGGCGCCGCATGCCCGGCGTGGCGCGGGGAGCCTCGCCGCGCGCCGCGCGCCCCAGCGTCGCGTTCGCCGCGGTCGTGACGACCGTGGCCACGAGCAGCATCGCCGTGGCGAAGTGGAGCGTGTTGGGGAGGGGGGCCAGCTCCTCGGCCACGACCACCGCGCCGAGGCCCGCCTGGAGCAGGACCACGCCGATCGCCAGCACGGCCGGCCGCAGGACCTGAGGCGTCCCACGGGCCCGGCGCCACGCGGCCCACGCGGTGGCGATGACGAGGATCACGACGATCGAGGCCAGCAGTCGATGGCTGTACTCGATCAGCGCGTGGAACTCGAGGGGCGGGATCAGCCGCCCGTGGCACCGGGGCCAGTCGGGGCATCCCAGCCCCGAGCCGGTGGCCCGAACCACGCCGCCCAGCGCGACCAGTCCCAGCGTGGCGATGACGGTGACGACGGAGAGGCGGCGAACGAGCTTCATCCGTGCCCTCATCATACTCACGCCGCCGCGGACCCACGCCGCCCGCGCTACATTGGGGGACCGTGACCCGAACCACGACGCTCGCGCTGGCGCTCGCCCTGGGCCTGGTCTCCGCGGCCTGCGGGTCGGAGGGAGACGAGGGGCCGCAGGCCGGCCCTTCGCCGAGCCCCGGAGGAGGCGAGCTCGTGGCCCAGGTCGCGAGCTACGACCTCGCCACCGGCACCGCCTCCCGGTTCATCGTGGGCCTCCTCACCCAGGACAACCGCTTCGTCTCGGGCGGCGAGGCGACCTTCCGCTTCTCCTTCATCGGGGGAGGGCAGCCCGAGCCGGGTCCAGAGGTCACCGCGGAGTTCCTGGCCATCCCCGGCGAGGACCCCGAGCACGAGGAAGCCCACGCCGGCCCGCCGGCCGAGGGCCGGGGCGTCTACGCGGCCCGAGAGGTGACCTTCGACCGCGCCGGCATCTGGCAGGTCGAGGTGACCGCCGACGTCGACGGCGAGCCGCTCTCGGGGACGGCGGCCTTCCAGGTGGCTGGCGAGCATGCGTACCCGGTCGTCGGCGACCGGGCGCCCCGGACCGACAACCTCACGCTCGACGACATCGGGGAGGCTCCTCCGGGGGCCATCGACTCGAGGGCCGAGGGGGGCGAGGAGGTCCCCGACCCGGAGCTCCACGACTCGACGATCGCGGAGGCGATCCGGCGGGGGCGGCCCGTCGTGGCCGTGTTCGCCACCCCCGTCTACTGCGTGAGCCAGTTCTGCGGTCCGATCACGGACATGATCGCCGAGCTCGAGTCCGAGTACCGCGATCGGGCCGAGTTCGTCCACGTCGAGGTGTGGCGAGACTTCCAGAACAACGTGGTGAACCGGGCCGCCGCCGACTGGATCCTCCGGAACGACAACATCTTCGAGCCCTGGGTCTTCTTCGTGGATGCCGAGGGCGTGATCCGCGGGCGCTGGGACAACGTGGCCACCCGCGAGGAGGTCGAGGCCTTCCTCCGGGACCTCCCCCCGATGGGCTGATGCCGGGCGTGCGCGTCGCCGATGTCCCCCTGCCGGCGGCGTGCCTCGAGCTCGCGGCCGCGGTCGAGGAGGACCTGGCCCGCTTCCTCCAGGGCGAGCGGGCCGAAGCCGAGGAGCGGGCCCCGGGCGTCGGAGAGCTCTTCGACGAGCTGGAGCGGGTGATCGCCGCCGGCGGGAAGCGGCTCCGGCCGGTCTTCTGCCTCCTGGGCCACCGGGCGGCGCGGGGCGAGGTGGGCCCCGAGGTGATCCGGGCCGCGGCCTCGCTGGAGCTGCTCCACACCTTCGCCATCGTTCACGACGACGTGATGGACGGGTCCCGGACGCGGCGCGGGGCGCCCGCCACTTGGGCCCATCTGGCCGACCTCCACCGCGCCGAGCGGATGCGGGGGAGCGGCGAGGTCTTCGGCGTGTCGGGGGCGATCCTGGCCGGCGATCTGGCGCTGATCCTCGCCGACGGCGCGTTCCTCGGCGCCGGGCTCGCGCCGGGAGCGCTGCTCCCGGCGCTCGCCCGCTACAACCGGATGCGGGTGGAGGTCGTGGCCGGGCAGTACCTCGACGTGGCGGCCGCGCATCGGGGGGAGGCGGCGGAGCCCGAGGCCCGTCGCATCGCGGGGCTGAAGTCCGGCAACTACACGGTGGAGGGCCCGCTCCAGATCGGGGCGATCCTGGCCGGCGCCTCCGGCGAGCTCTTGACGGCCCTGAGCGCGTACGGGATGCCGCTGGGCGAGGCCTTCCAGCTCCGCGACGACGTGCTCGGGGTCTTCGGGGACCCCGCGCTGACCGGGAAGCCCCGGGACTCGGACCTCCGAGAGGGGAAGCGGACCGTCCTGATCGCCCGGACCCTGGAGCGCGCGGAGCGGGGGGAGGCGGCCTTCCTCCTGGAGCGGCTCGGGGCGCCCGACCTGACCGAGGCGGACGTCGAGCGGATCCGAGGGATCATCGAGTCGTCGGGGGCGCTCGATGCGGTGGGCGGCCTCGTGGCCGAGCTGGCCGGGCGGGCTCGCGCCGCGCTGGACGTCGCCGAGGTCCCCGGCGACGTGCGCGCGGCGCTCGCCGACCTCGTGGAGACCTGCACCCTGCGCATCTCGTGACCGGGTGATTGATTCGATCGCCCGCGTGTGGGACAACTAGCCGGGCCATGCGGCTGCTCGACGCTCGCAGGATGTTCGGGGATCTCGACGTGGTCCACCTCGCGACCACCCTCGCCGACGGGAGCCCCCACGTCGTCCCGCTCTGGTTCGTGTGGCGAGAGGGGGCGATCTACGTCTCGGCCCGACGCGACTCGGTGACCTGGCGCAACGTCGAGCGGGACCCGCGCGCCGCCCTCACCTTCAGCCGCGGGAGCGAGTGGCGGGACCTGGCGGGGATCGTGATCCACGGCCGGGCCGAACCGGTCTCGGCCGTCCACCCCGCGCTCCGCGGCGTGATGTCCTCCTGGTACGAGAAGTACCGCGAGGCGCTGTCGGGGGACGGCTTCCGGGCGTTCGCCGAGCAGGTGGAGCGGCCGGGGATGATGCGGGTCCGCCCGCTCCACATGGCGGCGTGGGACCATGCCCTCTGGCTCCCCGGCGAGCGGTCCGGGGACGCGGCCGGCTGAGGCGTTTGCGAGATACGGGGGGCGGGCGTAGCATCCGTTTGTGAACGGTTTCACAAGCTCCGCCGAGCGGGTGGACGTGCTGGTCGTGGGCGCCGGCCCCGCCGGGTCCGCGGCCGCGGCGCACCTCGCCCGACACGGCGTGGACGTGCTCGCGGTGGACAAGGCGGCTTTCCCCCGCGAGAAGGTCTGCGGCGACGGCCTGACCCCCCGGGGCGTGAAGCAGCTCCTCGAGCTGGGGATCGATGTCGAGGAGCGGGGCTTCGTGCGCATCGACGGCCTGAGGTCCTTCGGCCCCGGGGTGAAGGTCGAGCTCCCCTGGCCCGAGTCGGACGCCTTCCCCAGCTTCGGGCTCGTGCGGACCAGGCACGATCTCGACGAGCTCCTGATCCGGAACGCCGAGAAGTCGGGGGCGGTCGTGTGGCAGGAGACGGACGCCGAGCGCCCGGTCCTGGACCGATGGGGGCGCGTGCTCGGAGCCGTCGTGCGGAGGGGCGAGGGCGAGCCTCGCGAGGTCCGGGCCCGGTTCGTGATCGCCGCGGACGGGGCGTCGTCGCGGTTCGCGCAGCAGGCGGGGGTGCGCCGCGATCCCGATCGTCCGATCGGGATCGCGGCGCGCCGCTACTTCCGGAGCCCCCTGGCGAACGAGCGGCACTTCCTCTCCTGGCTCGATCTCGAGCATCAGGGCGGCTTCCTGCCGGGCTATGGCTGGATCTTCCCCGTGGGGGACGGGATCGTGAACGTCGGCGCGGGCCTGCTCAACACGGCCCGCGACTTCCGGCACCTCTCTGCCAAGAAGGTGTACGAGGTCTTCCTCCGCCGCCTCCCTCCCGAGCTCGGGATCACCGAGGAGACCGCCCAGGGGAGGCTGCTGTCGGGCCCGCTGCCCATGGGGATGAACCGCGCGCCGCTCGCCGTCCCCGGGCTGCTCGTGACGGGCGACGCCGGCGGCATCATCAACCCCTTCAACGGTGAGGGGATCGCCTACGCCATGGAGTCGGGGCGTCTGGCGGCGGAACTGATCCACGAGGCCCTCGTCCTCGACCGGCCGGGGCTGGCCCAGGTCTACCCGGCGGTGCTCCGCCAGCGGTACGGCAAGTACTTCTCGATGGGGCGGGCCTTCGTCCGGGCGATCGGCAGCCCCACCGTGATGCGGGCCGCCGTCCGGTACGGCCTCCCCCGAGAGCGGCTGATGCGGTTCCTCTTCAAGCTGATGGCGAACCTCACGGACGGCCGGGACGGGGACCTCGACGACCGTCTGATCCACGTGCTGACACGTCTGGCGCCGAGTCGAGGGGGATTTGCGCGTGTCCTCTGAGAGCTTCTAGCCTCGATCGGGATGCTGGTCGAGTACCTCCCGATCGTGATCCTGGCCGGGCTGGCGGCCCTGTTCGCCGTGGCCTCTCTCGCCGCGTCCGCCCTCCTGCGGCCGCGGAGGCCCACGCCGGCCAAGCTGGCTCCGTACGAGTGCGGGATCGTCCCGGAGCACGAGCCGCCCGAGCGCTTCCCCGTGAAGTTCTACGTGATCGCGATGCTGTTCATCATCTTCGACATCGAGACGATCTTCCTGTTCCCCTGGGCGGTTGCCTTCCGGCAGCTGGGCCTCTTCGGGCTCGTGGAGATGGTGATCTTCATCGGGCTCCTGTTCGTGGCCTACGTCTACGTCTGGAAGCGGGACGGCCTGGAGTGGGCACGATGAGCGACCCCGCGCGCGGTGTGGATGCCGTCAGGCGGGCCGAGGAGGAGGAGGTCCGTCAGGGCATCCTCACGACCACGCTGGCCAAGATGGTCAACTGGGCGAGGAAGCAGTCCACGTGGCCGGTCACCTTCGGCCTGGCCTGCTGCGCGATCGAGATGATGGCTACCGGGGCCGGCCACCACGACCTGGCCCGGTGGGGGATGGAGGTCTTCCGGGCCTCGCCCCGCCAGGCCGACCTCATGATCGTGGCCGGCAGGGTCAGCCAGAAGATGGGGCCGGTGCTCCGCCAGATCTACGACCAGATGCCCGAGCCGAAGTGGGTCATCTCGATGGGCGTCTGCGCCTCGTCCGGCGGCATGTTCAACAACTACGGCGTGATCCAGGGCGTGGATACCATCGTGCCGGTGGACGTCTACGTGCCGGGCTGTCCGCCCCGTCCCGAGATGCTGATGTACGGCATCCTCCAGCTCCACGAGAAGATCCAGCAGCGGGGGACCCTGACGTGAGCCCGGCCGAGCTGGCGGAGCGTCTCGGCTCTCGGTTCCCCGACGTGGTCGTGGCGCGGGGCGAGGTGACGGTGACGGTCGGCCGCGACGAGCTCGGGGACGCGCTCCGGTACCTGCGCGACGAACCCGACCTCGGGTTCGACTTCCTCTCGGACCTCTCGTGCACCGACTGGCCGGGGCGCGAGCCCAGGATCTGGATGGCCTACCACCTCGCGTCGGGCCACGGGATGCGGGTCCGGGTGAAGGCGGGGCTCCCCGAGGACGACCTCCGGATCGTCACCGCGACCGAGGTCCACCCCTCGGCGAGCTGGCACGAGCGCGAGGTCTACGACTTCTTCGGCGTGACGTTCGACGGCCATCCCGACCTCCGCCGGATCGAGCTGCCCGAGGAGTGGATCGGGCATCCCCTCCGCAAGGACGAGCCGCTGGGCGGCGTGGCCACCCAGTACAAGGGCGCGTACGTGCCGCCCCCGGACCAGCGGGAGCTCTGAGTGGACCGCGTCCCCACCCCGCTCGGAGGGACCGACATGGCCCAGGGCGTCCAGGCCCAGCGCCTGGCCGAGGATCTCATGGTCATCAACATGGGTCCCCAGCACCCCTCCACGCACGGCGTGCTTCGGCTCGTGCTGACGCTCGACGGCGAGACGGTGGTCGACTGCCAACCCGTCGTCGGGTACCTGCACACCGGCATCGAGAAGAACGCTGAGTACCGGACGTGGCACCAGGGCCCCACCTTCGTCACGCGCGCCGACTACCTCTCGCCGTTCTCCAACGAGCTGGCCTACGCGCTCTCGGTGGAGCGGCTGCTCGGGATCGAGGCCCCGCCCCGAGCGCAGGCGATCAGGGTGATGGTGTGCGAGCTCGGCCGCATCGCCAGCCACCTCGTGTGGCTGGCCACGACCGGCCTGGAGCTGGGGGCCCTCTCGATGATGCTGTACGGGTTCCGAGAGCGGGAGAAGCTCCTCGATGTCTTCGAGGCGATCACGGGCCTGCGGATGAACCACGCGTACATCCGCCCCGGCGGGCTCGTGATGGACCTCCCGGAGGGGGCCGAGGAGAGGATCCGGGCCCTCCTCGCCGACACGGACGGCAAGGTGGACGAATACGAGAGCCTACTCTCGGGCAACCCGATCTGGGTGGAGCGGAACCGCGGCGTGGGGATCCTCACCGCGGAGCAGTGCCGTAGGTGGGCCGTCACCGGCCCGATCCTGCGGGCGGCCGGCGTGCCGCACGACCTCCGGACGACCGATCCCCTCTACGAGGGGTACGACTTCGAGATCCCCACGCGTGAGGAGGCAGACTGCTACGCGCGCTACGAGGTCCGCGTGGCCGAGATCCGCGAGTCGCTGAAGATCGTGGAGCAGGTCCTGGACGGGCTGCCCGGCGGCCGCGTGATGGTGGGCGACCCCAAGGTCGCCTGGCCGGCACAGCTCGAGGTCGGCCCCGACGGCATCGGCAACTCCGAGCGCTACGTGCGCCACATCATGGAGGAGTCGATGGAGGCGCTGATCAACCACTTCAAGCTCGTGACCCAGGGCGTGAAGGTCCCGGCGGGCGAGGTCTACACCTGCGTGGAGTCGCCGCGGGGGGAGCTCGGCTTCTACGTCGTCTCCGACGGCGGGGTGCGCCCCTACCGCGTCCGGATCAAGGACCCCTCGTTCGTCCACGTCCAGGCGCTGCCCGAGATCGTCCGGGGCGGGCTCGTGGCCGACGTGATCGCCTCGATCGCCAGCGTGGATCCCGTGATGGGCGGGGTGGACCGCTGATGATCTTCGAGGGGCCGGTCCGGGAGCAGGCCGAGGCGATCGTGGCCCGGTACCCACGGTCGCGGTCGGCCCTCCTGCCGCTCCTCTACCTGGCGCAGTCCGTGGAGGGGCACCTCTCGCGCGAGGGCATGCGGGAGGTGGGCGGGCTCCTAGGGCTCACCACGGCCGAGGTGGAGGCCGTCGCCACCTACTACACGATGTATCGGCGAGAACCGGCCGGCCGATGGCTCCTCTCGGTCTGCACGAACGTCTCGTGCGCTCTGCTCGGGGCCCGGGACGTGCACGAGGCCGCCCGCGGGGCGGCCGAGGGCGACCAGGACGTCGAGGTCGAGGAGGTGGAGTGTCTCGGGGCCTGCGACGCGGCCCCGGTGGTCCAGGTCAACTACTGCAACTACGGCCGTGTGAGCGAGGAGGGGGTCGTCCAGCTGATCGAAGCCCTGCGGGCCGGCGAGCCGCCGCCCCCGGCCCGTGGCCCGAGGCCTGCGCCGCACGACGAGACCTCCCGGATCCTGGCCGGCCTGGGAGACGACCGTGAGTGACGAGCGCTTCCCCACGCTGACCACCGCCCGGTGGGAGAGGGAGGGCTCGGAGAGGATCGACTCCTACCTCGAGGACGGCGGCTACGAGACGCTGCGGACGGCCCTCGGGATGTCGCCGGACGACGTGGTGGAGGAGGTGAAGGCCTCGGGGCTCCGGGGCCGCGGCGGCGCCGGCTTCCCCACCGGCGTGAAGTGGAGCTTCATCCCGAAGGACACGGGCAGGTCCGTCTACCTCGCCTGCAACGCAGATGAGGGGGAGCCCGGCACCTTCAAGGATCGGGAGCTGATGGAGCGAGACCCGCACCAGCTGCTGGAGGGGATCGCGATCGCCTCCTACGCGGTGGGGTGCCACCAGGCGTTCATCTACATGCGGGGCGAGTTCCTGGAGCCGGCCCGCCGCGTCGAGCGTGCGATCGCCGAGGCCTACGACCGCGGCCTCCTGGGGAAGGGGATCGCGGGGAGCGACTTCGACCTCGACGTCGTGATGCACCGCGGCGCGGGCTCGTACGAGTGTGGCGAGGAGACGGCGCTCCTCGAGTCGCTCGAGGGCTACCGAGGCCAGCCCCGTCTGCGGCCGCCCTTCCCCGCGGTGGCCGGTCTCTACGGCTCGCCCACCGTGATCAACAACGTCGAGACGCTCTCCACGGTCCCGCACGTGATCCGGATGGGAGCCGAGGAGTTCGCGAAGCTCGGCACCGAGAAGTCCACCGGGACGAAGATCTTCTGCGTCTCCGGGAAGGTGGAGCGGCCCGGCAACTACGAGGCCCCGATGGGCACGCCGGCCCGGGTCGTCATCGAGGAGCTCGCGGGCGGGGTCCGTGGGGGGAAGGCCCTCAAGGCCTGGGTGCCGGGGGGCTCGTCCACGCCCTTCCTCACGCCCGACCACCTCGACACCCCGATGGACTTCGAGTCGATCGCCGATCAGGGGTCCCTGCTGGGGACCGGCGCGGTGGTGGTCCTCGACGAGGACGACTGCATCGTGGACGCAGTGCTGCGGTGGACGCAGTTCTACGCCCACGAGTCGTGCGGGAAGTGCACGCCGTGCCGGGAGGGGACCTGGTGGATGACGAAGGTCCTCCACCGGATGGAGCACGGCGGCGGGCGGCTCGACGACATCGACATGATGGTCGACGTGGGGGACAACATCCTCTTCAAGTCGCTCTGCGCGCTGGGGGACGGCTCGGTCTCGCCGATCGACAGCTCGATCAAGTACTTCCGGGAGGAGTACGTGGAGCACGTGAAGGCGGGAGGCTGTCCCAGGAAGGAGCGGCCGAAGCTCGAGGCCGCGACCCCGCGGTCGGGCGGGGCGGCGGGCGCGATCCCGATCTCGGAGGTCCTGCCGTGAGCGTCACGCTGACGATCGACGGGCGGACCGTCACGGTACCCGAGGGGACGCTGATCATCCGGGCGGCGGAGTCGATCGGGATCGAGGTGCCGCGCTTCTGCGACCACCCGTACCTCGACCCGGTGGGGGCGTGCCGGACGTGTCTCGTCGAGGTCGAGGGACAGGCCAAGCTCGTGACGTCGTGCACGACACCGGTGGTCCCGGACATGGTCGTGCGCACCCAGAACACGAGCGAGGGCGCGGCCAAGGGCCAGCGGGGCCAGCTCGAGTTCCTCCTGATCAACCACCCGCTCGACTGCCCGGTGTGCGACCGCGGCGGCGAGTGCCCCCTGCAGGACCAGACGCTGGCGTTCGGGCCGGCCGAGAGTCGCTACATCGATCCCAAGCGGGTCTACGAGAAGCCGATCGAGCTCTCCCCACAGGTCCTGCTGGACCGCGAACGGTGCGTGTTGTGCGCCCGGTGCACGCGGTTCTGCGACGAGATCTCGGGGGAGCGGTTCATCGAGCTGTTCGAGCGGGGGGCCGCCGAGCAGGTCTCGATCTCGCCGGGCGAGGACTTCGCCTCGCCCTTCAGCGGCAACACCGTCCAGATCTGCCCGGTGGGGGCGCTGACGAACGCCTCCTACCGTTTCGCCGCACGGCCCTTCGACGTGAAGCGGGGCGATTCGATCTGCCCGCACTGCGCGTGTGGGTGCGGCATCCGGGTGGACACCCGGCGGGGCGAGGTCGTGCGGCACCTGGCGCGGGACGTGCCGGAGGTCAACGAGGCCTGGCTGTGCGACAAGGGCCGGAACGCGTTCCGGTTCCCCGACCGGGACCGGCTGGAGACGCCGATGCTGCGTGTCCCGGGCCTCGAGCCGGCATCGCACGCCGAGGTGTTCGCGGAGATCGCGGCGCGGGCGAGAGGAGGGCGCGCCGCCTTCCTGGGCGGCGCGCGCCTCACCGACGAGGACGCCTACGCCATGGCCAAGCTGGCCCGCGTGGCCTTCCGCACGAACGACCTCGACCACCGGATGGGTGTGGGCACGGGGTCGTGGGACCTGGAGCGCCTCCAGGCCGCCCCCGGCACGCCGGTGACGTACGCCGACGTCGAGCGCGCTGCGGCGATCCTCGTCGTGGGGCTCGACACCAGGGAGGAGCTGCCCATCCTGCATCTGCGCATCCGGAAGGCGCATCGCAAGGGTGGGGCCAAGGTCTTCGTCGTCCACCCTCGCCGCACCGCGCTCGACGTCGCCGAGCACGTGCTGTGCCCGCCGGGCGGCGAGGCCGCCGCGCTCGCGGAGCTCCGCTCCGGGTCGGACGAGATCGCCAACGCCCTCCGCGAGGCGGGGGAGGGGGTCGTGGTACTGGCCGGCCCGCGGCTCGCAGAGAGCCCGGAGGCCCTGGAGCAGGCCGCCTCCCTCGCTGCCGACGTGGGCGGGAGGATCGCCTACCTCACCCGGCGCGCGGGAGACCGCGGCGCGCTCCGCGCGGGCGTCCACCCCGCCCTGCTCCCGGGCGGCCGCCGCCTCGACGACCCCGCGGAGCGGGCCGAGGTGGAGGCGGTCTGGGGCGGCTCGCTCCCGGCGGAGCCCGGCCGCAGCACCCGCGAGATCCTCGAGGCGGCGGCCGCCCGGGAGATCGACCTCCTCTTCCTCGTCGGCGTGGATCCACTGACCGACTTCCCCGACCTGCAGCTCGTCCGCCGAGCCCTGGCCAACGCCGGCTTCACGGTGATCGTGGACATCTCGCTGGGCGAGTACGAGCCGTACGCCGACGCGGTCATCCCCGCCGCGGCCTTCCTGGAGAAGGCCGGCCATCTCACCGACTGGGAGGGGCGCGGCCAGCGCATGGCGCCGGTCCGCGACCCGATCGGCCTCTCGCGGCCCGAGTGGCGGATGTTCCAGGAGCTCTCCGAGGTCCTGGGGGCGGACCTGGGCTTCGGCTCCCTGGAGGACGTTCAGGCCGAGCTGGGCGACCTCCTCGCCCCCCGCGAGGTCCCGGCGCCGGCGCCCGTGCCGGCGCTCCCGAGGGACCGCGAGGGGGAGGGCCTCTCGCTCTTCACCTACCCCCTGCTGGTGGACGGCGGCCGCCTCTCCGTGGACGCCGACGAGCTGAAGGCGGCCCTCCACCGCGAGCCCTTCCTCGAGGTCCACCCGGCCGACGCGGACAGCCTGGGCCTGCAGGACGGCGGCCGGGTTCGGATCCGGACCGAGCGGGGCGAGGCCGAGCTCCCCGTCGTCGTCACCGACGGCATCCACGAGGGCGCGGTCTTCGTCCCCTACAACCAGGAGGGCCTGCGGATGAGCGAGCTGCTCGCGGGGTCCACGATCACGGCCGTGGAGCTGGAGGCGGTCGAGGCGCCGGCCGAGGCCCTGGAGGGAGCGGGATGAGCGGCTTCGACGCGGGCAGCTGGGTGGACTGGCTGATCCTCCTGATCCGCGTCCTGATCCTGTTCGCCGCGCTGATGGTCGCCGTTCTGCTCACGATCTGGGCCGAGCGGAAGCTCGTGGCGGACATGCAGACGCGGCTGGGCCCGAACCGCGCGGGGCCCTTCGGGATCCTCATCACGCTCGCCGACGGGATCAAGCTCTTCTTCAAGGAGGGCCTGACGCCGGCTTCGGCCGACCGCCCCGTCTACCTCCTGGCGCCGATCGTCTCGCTGATCCCCGCGTTCATCGCCTTCGCCGTGATCCCGTTCGGGACCTCGATCAGCCTGTTCGGGCGGGAGATCCCGTTCCAGCTCGCCGACCTCAACATCGGCATCCTCTACGTCCTGGCGCTCGGATCGCTCGGGGTCTACGGGGTCGTGCTGGCCGGCTGGTCCTCCGGGACCAAGTACCCCCTGCTCGGAGCGGTGCGGTCGAGCGCCCAGATGATCTCCTACGAGATCTCGCTCGGCCTCGGGCTCGTGGCCGTGCTGATGTACTCGGGCACGCTGCAGATGTCCGAGATCGTGGCTCGCCAGGACACGATCTGGAACGTGATCCCCCAGGCGCCGGCGTTCTTCATCTTCGGGATCTCCGCGATGGCGGAGACGAACCGCGCTCCGTTCGACCTCCCCGAGGCCGAGTCCGAGCTCGTGGCCGGCTTCCACACCGAATACTCCGGGATCCGCTTCGCGATGTTCTTCCTGGCCGAGTACCTCCACATGATCACGGTGTCGGCCGTGGCGGTCACCGTCTTCTTCGGGGGTCCGCGCGGGCCGGTCTTCGACTTCCTCCCGTGGCTCTGGCCGTTGCTTTGGTTCCTCCTGAAGCTGATCGCGCTCATCTTCGTGTTCGTCTGGATCCGAGCCACGCTTCCGCGGTTCCGCTACGACCGCCTGATGAACTTCGGATGGAAGGTGCTGATCCCCTGGGGGCTGGTCTGGGTGGTGGCGACGGGGGCGATCGTGATCCTCCCGGACCTCTACGGGCGTGACACCTTCCTGCGGTGGGCGGCGATCGCCGCGGGCGCGGCCCTGCTCGCCTCGGTCGTGGCGCCCCTCTTCTCGCGGAAGCCTGAGCAGGAGGCGAGGACCGGATGATCCTGGAGATCCTCAAGGGCCTCGGCGTGACCTTCCGGAGCATGTTCCGCCGGCCCGTCACGATCGACTACCCCAAGGAGATCAAGGAGCTGCCGCCGCGGTCGCACATCGGCCGGCACCTTCTCAACCGGTACCCCGACGGGCTCGAGAAGTGCATCGGCTGCGAGCTCTGCGCCTGGGCCTGTCCCGCCGACGCGATCTACGTCGAGGGCGAGGACAACGATCCCGAGCGGCCGATCTCGGTGGGAGAGCGGCACGCCCGCATCTATCAGATCAACTACCTCCGCTGCATCATGTGCGGGTTGTGCGTCGAGGCCTGCCCCACGCGTGCGCTCACGCTGACGAGCAGCTTCGAGCTGTCCTGGTCCACGCGGGAGGACGCGATCCTGGAGAAGGAGCAGCTGCTCCAGCCGCCGCCGCGCCTCGGGACGGGGCCCACGACCGATCAGGGGCGGTGAGATGGGCGAGCTGATCACGTTCTGGGTGACGGCCCCGATCTCGGTGGGGGCCGCGGCCCTGATGCTCTTCCAGCGGAACGCGGTCCACGCGGCGCTGCTCCTGGTCCTCAACCAGTTCACGCTGGCGGTGTTCTTCGTCCTGCTGGACGCGGAGTTCCTGGCGGCGGTCCAGGTGATCGTCTACGCGGGCGCGATCATGGTCCTCTTCCTGTTCGTGATCATGTTCCTCGGCGTGGACCGCCGGGAGAGCCTCCGCGAGCGCCTGCGCGGCCAGCGGCCCCTGGCGATCGTCCTCGGCCTGTTCCTCGTGATCGCGATCCTGTTCGTCGTGCAGATCGGGGTCGGGCTGACCCAGCGGACGACCGAGGAGATGCCCCGGCAGGCGAGCAACGTGGAGGAGGTGGGCCGCGTCCTCTTTACCGACTACGTCTTCCCGTTCGAGGTGACGTCGATCCTGCTGATCATCGCGGCGGTGGCGGCGATGGTCCTGGCGCGGCGGAGCCGGCGCGTCCCGGAGGCGCAGGAGCCGGACGCTGCCGGGGCGGACGCGACGAGGGCGGAGGTGCCGAGGTGAGGATCCCGATCGCCTGGTACCTGGCCACGTCCGGGATCCTCTTCTCGATCGGCACCGTCGGCGTGCTCGTGCGGCGGAACGCGCTCGTGATCTTCATGGCCATCGAGCTCCAGCTGAACGCGGTGAACCTGACGCTGATCGCGTTCGCCCGCCAGCTGGGCGAGGTGAACGGCCAGGTGCTGGCCTTCTTCTCGATGGTCGTGGCGGCGGCCGAGGTCGTGGTCGGCCTGGCCATCATCGTCTCGATCTTCCGGCGTCGGGCCTCGGCCAGCGTGGACGACCTCAGCCTCCTGAAGTGGTGATCCGGCGATGGAGGGAGCGATGATGGCGGACGGGCCCGCGAGCTTGATCTGGCTGGCGCTCGCCCTGCCCTTGGCGGGGGCGGTGCTGCTCCTTCTGCTGGGGAGGCCGCTGCATCGCGCCGCCGGGTGGATCGCCTCCGGGGCCGTGGGCGCCGCCTTCGTCGTGGCCCTGGTAGCGTTCCTGGACCTCGTCGCCCGACCCGGAGACGCCCGCAGCCTCTCGGTGCGGCTGTTCGACTGGATCTCGGTGGGGTCGTTCGAGGCGCCGTTCGAGCTCCGGGTGGATCCGCTCTCGCTGGTGATGGTGCTGACGGTGACCGGCGTCTCGTTCCTGATCCACGTCTACTCGATCGGCTACATGCGCGAGGACCCGGGGTACCCGCGCTACTTCGCCTACCTCAACCTCTTCGTCTTCTCGATGGTCACGCTCGTCCTGGCGAACAACTTCGTCGTGCTGTACCTGGGGTGGGAGGCGGTGGGACTCTGCTCCTACCTGCTGATCGCGTTCTGGTACGAGCGGAAGGCCGCGGCCGACGCGGGGAAGAAGGCGTTCATCGTCAACCGGATCGGGGACTTCGGGTTCGCACTGGGGATCTTCCTGATCTTCCAGGCCACGGGGTCGGTGCGGTTCGACGAGGTCTTCGGCGCGGCGGGCGGTCTGCCCGAGGGGACGGCTACCGCGATCTCGTTCCTGCTCCTGGCGGGGGCCGTTGGGAAGTCGGCCCAGCTCCCGCTCCACGTCTGGCTGCCCGACGCGATGGAGGGCCCGACCCCCGTCTCGGCCCTGATCCACGCCGCGACGATGGTGACGGCCGGCGTGTACCTCGTCGTGCGGGCCCACGTGCTGTTCGAGGCCTCGGAGATCGCGCTGTTCGCGGTGGCGATCGTGGGGACCGTCACGACGATCTACGCCGCGACCTCGGCCCTGGGCCAGGACGACCTCAAGCGGGTCCTCGCCTACTCCACGATCTCCCAGCTCGGGTTCATGTTCCTGGCGGCGGGCGTGGGGGCGTACGGCGTGGCCATCTTCCACCTCGTGACGCACGCGTTCTTCAAGGCCGTGCTGTTCCTCGGCGCGGGCAGCGTGATGCACGCCACCGGCGGCGTGATCGACGTTAAGCGGCTCGGCGGCCTGGGGCGGGTCATGCCGTGGACGACGCTCTTCTTCGGGATCGGGGGGCTGGCGCTCGTGGGGCTGCCCCCGCTGTCCGGCTTCTTCTCCAAGGACCAGGTGCTGGCGGCGACGTACGGGGCCGGCCACGAGTGGCTGTGGCTCGTGGTGCTGGTCACGGCGGGGATCACCGCGCTGTACACGACCCGGGCGTTCGTACTGACGTTCCTGGGGACGTCGCGCCTCGACGAGGGGCATCCTCACGAATCCCCGGCGGTGATGCTCGCCCCGATGGCGGTGCTGGCGGCCGGGGCCGCCGCCGCGGGCCTACTCGGCCTCTCGGCCACCGGCGGCCTCCTCCATGGATTCCTGGGGCTGGGGGAGGTGGCCCACGCCGAGGGAGGACTCTCGGAGGGAGCCCTGGCGGTGATCGCCACGGCCGTGGCCGTGGTCGGCGTCCTGATCGGCTGGCTGATCTGGGGGTCCGGTCGGATCGACTGGGCCGCCCTGCGGGTGCGCTACGGCGGCCTCCAGCGGGCCATGGCCCGCGGCTGGTACGTGGACGACACATACGGGAACCTCCTGGTGCTCCCCGGGAAGGCGGCCTCGGCGTTCCTCGCCTACGTCTTCGACAAGCGCGTGGTGGACGGCGCCGTCAACGGCCTGGGGAGGGCTTTCCGAGGCCTGGCGGGGGCGGGTCGGCGGGTCCAGACCGGCTTCGTCCGCACCTACGCGCTGGCGTTCCTGCTGGGGGTCGTGGGGCTCCTGGCCCTCGTGGTGCTCAGGACATGAGCGGCTGGCCCTGGCTCTCGCTCACGCTTTGGGCCCCGATCGCGGGGCTCGTGATCCTGCTGCTGCTGACGCCGCTCACCGGGCGGCGGGCCCGGGAGGAGCCGGAGGACGAGGGCGAGCCTCCCCCCCATCGGGGGGTCCTCGTGGCGGGGCCGTCGGCCCGGGTTCTCCTCTGGCGGTGGGGGGCGCTCGCCGTCACGCTGGCCACCTTCCTGATCTCGTTCGGGATCCTCGCGTTCTTCGAGGGAGGGGAGCCCGGGTACCAGCTCGTGGAGCGGGCTCGGTGGGTGGAGTCCCCGAACCTCCAGTACCTCCTCGGGGTGGACGGGATCAGCCTCTTCATGGTTTTGCTCACCACGTTCCTGATGCCGATCTCGGTGCTGGCGTCGTGGCGCCAGCACGAGCGGGTCCCGGCGTTCATGGCCTCGCTGCTGATCCTGGAGACCGCGCTGCTCGGCACGTTCCTGGCCCTGGACCTCCTCCTCTTCTTCGTGTTCTTCGAGGGGATGCTCTTCCCGATGTACCTCCTGATCGGGATCTGGGGGTACGAGCAGCGGGTCTACGCGGCCGTGAAGTTCTTCATCTACACGATGGCGGGCTCGGCCCTGCTGCTCGCGGCGATCCTCTTCCTCTACTTCCGGGCTGGGGCCGAGCTGGGAACGGCGACCTTCGACCTGGCGGCACTGCAGGGGATGGACCTCCCCGTGGTCACCGGCCGGTGGCTGTTCCTGGCGTTCCTGCTGGCGTTCGCGGTGAAGGTGCCGCTGTTCCCTCTCCACACGTGGCTGCCCGACGCGCACACGGAGGCGCCCACGGCGGGGTCGGTGCTGCTGGCCGGGGTCCTGCTGAAGATCGGGGCCTACGGCCTGATCCGGTTCAACCTCGGGCTCTTCCCCGAGGCGTCGATGTACTTCCGCGAGCTCGTGCTCGTGCTCGCCGCGATCGGGGTGGTTTACGGGGGCGTGGTGGCGCTGATCCAGCGCGACGTGAAGCGCCTCGTGGCGTACTCGAGCGTCTCCCACCTGGGGTTCGTGGTCCTGGGTATCTTCGCCGGGAGCGTCCAGGGGATGTCGGGCGGGGTGATCCAGATGCTGAACCACGGGCTGACGACGGGCGCGCTGTTCCTCCTCGTGGGGATGCTGTACGAGCGGACCCACACGAGGGACCTCGATCGGCTCGGAGGCCTGGCCAGGCAGGCCCCAGTGTTCGCCGGCGTGTTCCTCGTGGTGGCGCTCTCGTCGCTGGCCCTCCCGGGCCTGAACGGGTTCGTGGGCGAGTTCCTCATCCTGCTGGGGTCGTTCTTCTCGGCCCGGCCCTACGCTGTGGTGGCGGCCGTCGGGCTGGTCCTCTCGGCGATCTACCTCCTCTGGGCCTACCAGCGGATGATGCACGGTGGGGAGCGGCCGGAGCTCGACGGGTTCCGCGACCTCTCGGGCCGCGAGTACGTCGTCCTGGTCCCGATCGTGGCCCTGATCGTGGCGATCGGGGTCTACCCGAAGCCGTTCCTCGAGCGGATCGAGCCCTCGGCCGAGCAGCCGGCGCGCGTGGTCCAGGTCGTGGACTCCCCGGTCGTGGCGGAGGGAGGCTGAGCCGTGGCGCCGGAGATCGTGCTGCGACCGATCGTCCCCGAGATGATCGTGGCGGGGGCCGGGATGGCGATCCTGCTGGTCGACGCGTTCCGCTCCTCGCGGGACCGCCTGCCGCTGGCGCTGATCGCCCTGGCCGCCGTCGTCGGGGCGGCGGCCTCGTCTGTCTCGCTCTGGGGATGGGACGGGCCGGCGACGGTGCTGGGCGGGATGGTCGCCTCCGATCGCTACGGCGTCTTCTTCCGGCTCGTGATCCTGGGCGTCGCCGCGCTGGCGATCCTCCTCTCCCTCCACGGGAGGGACGAGGAGCGGGGCGGCGAGTTCTACGCGTTGCTGCTCTTCTCCACCACGGGGATGACGCTGCTGGCCGTCTCGGCCGATCTCATCGTGGTCTTCCTCTCCCTGGAGATCCTCTCGCTCTCGCTGTACGTGCTGACCGGCTCCTCGATCCGGCGCCCCGCGTCGCAGGAGGCGGGGATGAAGTACTTCCTCCTGGGAGCCTTTTCTACCGCGTTCCTCCTCTACGGCATCGCCCTGGCCTACGGGGCCACCGGCACCACCAGCCTCTCGGGGATCGCCGGGGCCCTGGCCGGGAGGACCGACGACCTCGGGCTGGCGCTGGCCGCCGCCGCGCTCCTGACGGTGGGGTTCTCGTTCAAAGTGTCGGCGGTCCCGTTCCACATGTGGACCCCCGACGTGTACCAGGGGGCGCCCACCGCGGTGACGGCCTTCATGTCGGCCGGGACGAAGGTGGCCGGGTTCGCGGCGCTGCTCCGCGTGGCCTCGTCGGCGCTGGGCCCGGTGGGCTGGGACCTCACCCCGGCCCTCTGGCTGCTGGCGGCGCTGACCATGGTTGTGGGCTCGGTGCTGGCCATCGCGCAGCGGGACGTGAAGCGGCTCCTGGCGTATTCCTCGGTGGCCCACGCCGGATTCGTGCTCGTGGGCGTGGTGGCCGCCAACCAGCAGGGGATCTCGGGGGCGATGTTCTACCTGGTGGCCTACGCGGCCATGATCCTCGGGGCGTTCGGGATCGTGATGATCGTGGCCGGCCGCGACGAGGAGCGGACCACGATGGAGGACTACGCGGGCCTGGCCCGGCGCAGCCCGGTGCTCGCGGCGACGCTCGGTCTGTTCCTGCTCTCCCTGGCCGGGCTGCCTCCCACGGCCGGGTTCATCGCCAAGGTCCTCGTGTTCCAGGCGGCCGTGGACGCCGGCCACTGGGCGCTCGTGGTGGTCGGGGTAGTCGCCACGGTGATCGCCGCGTACTTCTACATCCGCGTGATCGTGGCCGCGTACATGGAGGAGCCCGAGGATCGCGTCGCGGTCTCCCGGGCTCCGGTCCCGGGGTTCGCGGTGGGCGTGGCGGCGGTGCTCACGCTCCTGTTCGGGGTCCTGCCCTTCCTCCTCCTCGGCGTTCTGGACAGCGCGTCGATCCTGAGGTTCTGATGCCCGCTGATACCATCGCCTCCCATGACGCGTGAGGCTCTTCCGGCGCTGCGGGTGCCCGACCCCACGCTGGAGTCGCGCGTGGCGATCCGGCTCGAGGAGATCGAGGCCGCGCTGGAGCGGGCCGTGCTCTCCGACATCCGCCTCGTGGCCGAGGCCGGACGCCACCTGATCGCCGCGGGGGGGAAGCGGTTCCGGCCCACGCTCGTCGTGCTCGGATCCCACTTCGGCGACCCCGACGTCCCCGAGATCACGCCCGGCGCCGTGGCGATCGAGCTCACCCACCTGGCCTCGCTCTACCACGACGACGTGATCGACGGCGCCGACTCGCGGCGCGGCGCGCCCTCGGTGAACGCGGAGTGGGGGAACACGATCGCCGTCCTCACCGGGGACTACCTGTTCGCCAGGTCATCCGAGATCTCGGCGGACCTGGGGACCGACGTCTCCCGGCTGTTCGCCGCCACGATCGCGAGGGTGTGTGAGGGGCAG